>DASUWY010000002.1 GCA_036378175.1 Thermoleophilaceae bacterium | reverse complement strand
GTGTAGAACGCGAACGCCCGCCACACGATC
Source organism: Thermoleophilaceae bacterium (assembly GCA_036378175.1). Taxonomy (GTDB): domain Bacteria; phylum Actinomycetota; class Thermoleophilia; order Solirubrobacterales; family Thermoleophilaceae; genus JAICJR01. The sequence goes on along the minus strand of DASUWY010000002.1, from coordinate 2,552 downwards.
GGCGCGTCACGGAACAGGCTGAGCCGCGGCGAAAACGTCGTCGAGCCGAATTGCACGACCAGGAACAGCAGCGAGAAGACGACGCCGATGAACGTCACCGTACCCGCGCCTGCGGCGACCAGCATCTCGACCGCACGACTCGCCGGGATGTTGTACCCAACATCCACGTTCGGCACGAGAAAGGCGAGCGCAACCGCAGCGGCGACGCCCAGCAACTGGACGATGCCGGCGCGCAACCGGCGTTTGCGGCGCAGGACGCGAGCGAGCTCGTGACGCCCGCGCTCTCGGGGAGCCGCGATGCTCATGCCACTAGCCGATCCCCTCAAGCGCGGCGATCGCGACGGCAACGCCGAAGCCCAAAGTCGTCAGCAGACCCACGGCCTTGCCGCCGTACGCGAAGGCCTCCGGCATCATCGTGTCGGCCAGCATCGTCAGCACAGCGCCGGCCGCGAAGGCATTCACCCAGGCGATCGTGGTGCCGGGTGCCGATTCGAGCAGTCCGTACCCGGCGAGTGAGGCGAGACCGCAGACGAGGATGATCCCGAGCCAAAGGCCGACTGTCCACCGGCGCGAGCGTCCGCTCTTTTCGAACCCAGTTGTCGCGGCCATCGACTCGGGCAGGTTCGACAGGAAGACCGCCGCCAGCATCGCCGCGCTGACCCCGCTTCCGCCAAGCAGCGTCAGCCCGAGGGCGATCGACTCGGGAATCCCGTCGAGCACGATCCCCAGCGTGAGCGGCAGCGCCGGTCCGCCGGCCTCCTGCTCGGAGCTCTTGCGCTTCTCGCCGCCCATCCGGTCGATGTACCAGTCGCCGGCGAAGAAGGTGAGGGCACCGGCGCCGAGCCCGATCGCCACAGGCAGGCGCTTGTCGCCCCATTCGGCGCCCTTCTCGATCGCGTCGGCGACGAGCTCGAAGGCGACGGCGCTGATGAGCACGCCGGCGCCGAATGCCATCACGAGCCCGAGCGTGTGCTGGCGGATCGGCTTCCACATAACGAGCAGTGCACCGATCAGCAGCGAGGACGCAGCGAGCACGCCCCAGAGGAACGCGCTGCTCATGCGACGCCCCGTGGTGCACGCTCAGAGTTGTCCGGAGTCGCGATCACGATCGGCCGATCTCCACGCGTGGCGCCGGGCTCGCTTAGCCTGGATCCATCGATGATCCGTTGATGACTCGGCGCCGTGGGTTCGGTGGATTCAGGCTTAGTCGACCGGCCCCAGCCCATCGAGCTCGCTGGCTTTCATCATTCGATCCTCCTCTTTGCGGGTCTGTGCCTCGGCCAGCCTCGCGCACGCACGGGAGCGGTTCATCGCCCAGACTGGATGAGGTGCTGGCGCGGTGCCCGACCTAGAGTCCGACGGCATGAGTCCCGGAGCATCACTCGCCGTCCCGAGCATCACGGGGGCGCCAGCGGTGTTCCATCTGCTGGCCAAGCCGACGGGCGCGGTGTGCAATCTGGACTGCGCGTACTGCTTCTTCCTCTCCAAGGAGCTGCTGTATCCGGGCAGCCGCTTCCGCATGGCCGACGAGATGCTGGAGACCTACGTCCGCCAGCTCGTCGAGGCCCATGCGGGCTCACCGGTCGTCGAGGTGGCATGGCAGGGCGGCGAGCCGACGCTGATGGGCGTGGGGTTCTTCCGCCGCGCCGTCGAGCTCGTCGAGCAGTACCTGCACCCGGGTCAGAGCGCCGTCTACACGATCCAGACCAACGGCACCAAGCTCGACGCGGAGTGGGCGGCGTTCTTTCGCGAGCACGACGTACTCGTCGGGATCTCGATCGACGGCCCGCGCGAGATCCACGACACGTTCCGCGTGACCAAGGGCGGCCGCGGCAGCTTCGACCAGGTCATGCGCGGGCTTGCGCACCTGCGCGACGGCGGCGTCGAGTACAACGTCCTGACCACCGTCCACGCTGCCAACGAGCAGCGCGGCCGCGAGGTCTACCGCTTCCTGCGCGACGAGTGCGGCGCGCGCTTCATCCAGTTCATCCCGATCATCGAACGGGTCAGCGGTGACGCCGATCCCGAGGCGCCGCGGTCGTCATGGCGTGACCGCCCCCTGTATGTGCAGGAGGGCAACGGCGTCACCGCGCGGTCGGTGACCCCCGAGGGCTACGGGCGCTTCCTCGTCGACGTCTTCGAGGAGTGGGTGCGCCGCGACGTGGGCGAGGTGTACGTCCAGATGTTCGACACGACGCTGGCCAACTGGGTCGGCGAGATGCCGGGCATGTGCGTGCACTGCGAGACGTGCGGGCTGGCGCTCGCGCTCGAGCACACCGGCGACGTCTACTCGTGCGACCACTTCGTCGAACCGCGCTACCGGCTCGGCAACATCGGCGAGCGCCACCTGCTCGAGCTCGTCGCCTCCGACCAGCAGCGCGCGTTCGGCCGCGCGAAGGCCGACGCGCTGCCCCGCTACTGCCGCGAGTGCGACGTGCGGTTCGCCTGCCACGGCGGCTGCCCCAAGGACCGCTTCACGACGACGCCGGATGGCGAGCCCGGCCTCAACTACCTGTGCCCGAGCTTCAAGCGCTTCTTCGGCCACGTCGCCG
>DASUWY010000001.1 GCA_036378175.1 Thermoleophilaceae bacterium | reverse complement strand
CGTTAAAGGGGCCGCCCAAAGGCGGCCCCGTTAACGCCTATTCCTTCTCGTCGTCGGCGGGCGGGAGCGCCAGGTCGGCGAGCTCCTCGCCGAACGCCTGGCCGTCGCCGCCGTTCCCGAAGCTGAAGCCCTCGAGATCGCCGTCGCCGGTGAGGCCGAGCTCGGCCGCCAGCTCCGTCTCGTCGAGCAGCCCCATCTCGTCCGGGGTCGGCCGCGGGATCGGCTCCGTGGGCTCGATCTCGAGCCGCCGGTAACGGCGCAGGCCGGTGGCGGCCGGGATGAGCTTGCCGATGATCACGTTCTCCTTCAGGCCGAGCAGGCGGTCCGTCTTGCCCTCGAGCGCCGCGTCGGTGAGCACCTTGGTGGTCTCCTGGAACGAGGCTGCCGAGAGGAAGGAGTCCGTGGCAAGCGACGCCTTGGTGATGCCGAGGATGACCTCCTCGTGCAGCGCCTGCTCGCCCTTCGACTTCTTCACGTCGGCGTTCACCTTGAGGAACTCGTGGCGGTCGACGAGCTGGCCGGGCAGGTAGGTCGTATCGCCCTTCTGCTCGACGCGGATCTTCTTCATCATCTGGCGGACGATGATCTCGATGTGCTTGTCGTTGATGTCCACGCCCTGCGACTGGTAGACCTTCTGCACCTCGGCGACGAGGTACTGCTCCGTATCGGTCCGGCCGCGGATCTCGAGCAGCTCGTGCGGGTAGATCGACCCCTCGTTGAGCTGGGTGCCCGCCTTGATCTTGTCCCCGGGCTGCACGAACAGGCGCGTGCGGCGCGGGAAGCTGTAGGCGTGCTCCTCGCCTGCGGCATCGGTGATCGTGACCTTGAGCGCCTTCTCGGTGTCCTCCACTGAGACGGTGCCCTCCACGTCCGCCAGCTTGGCGAGACCCTTCGGCTTGCGCGCCTCGAACAGCTCGACGACACGCGGCAGGCCGTGCGTGATGTCCGCGCCGGCGACGCCGCCGGTGTGGAACGTCCGCAGGGTGAGCTGGGTGCCCGGCTCGCCGATCGACTGGGCGGCGATGATGCCCACCGCGTCGCCGATCGCCACCAGCTTGCCGGTGGCGGGAGCGATGCCGTAGCAGCGCTGGCAGATGCCCGACTCGGCCTCGCACTTGAGCACCGAGCGCACGGGCACGTCATACGGCTCGTCCTCGTACGCCTCGACGATGTCGGCGAGAGCCTCGCGCGTGATGATGTCGTCCTTCTCGACGAGCACACGACCGCGCTTGGTCTTCACCTGCTCGGCGGCGAAACGACCCACGATCTGCCCGTTGGGATCGCCGGTGACGGTCCGGATCGGGAGCGTGATGTGATCGCTCGTGCCGCATTCCTCGCCGCGCACGATCACGTCCTGCGCCACGTCCACGAGGCGCCGGGTGAGGTAGCCCGAGTCGGCCGTACGTAGGGCCGTGTCCGCGAGGCCCTTGCGGGCGCCGTGGGTGGAGATGAAGTACTCGAGCACCGACAGGCCCTCCATGAAGTTGGCCTTGATCGGACGCTCGATAATCTCGCCCTTCGGATTGGCCATGAGGCCTCGCATGCCGGCGAGCTGGCGGATCTGCTTGAACGATCCACGCGCGCCGGAGTTGGCCATCATGAACACCGGGTTGAGGACGTCCAGGTTGTCCTGCATCGCCTGGCCGACCTCGTCGGTGGCCGAGTTCCACTTCTCGACGACCGCCTCGTGGCGCTCCTCGCCCGAGATCAGGCCCATGTCGTACTGATCCTGGATCTCCGCGACCTCAGCCTCGTAGCGACTGAGGATCTCCTCCTTCTGCGGCGGAATCACGACGTCGTTCTTCGAGATCGTGATGCCCGCCTGCGTGGCGAAGTGGAAGCCGAGCTCCTTGAACGCGTCGAGCACGAGCGCGATCGCGTACGGCCCGTAGCGGGCCACGAGGCGCTCGATGACGTTGTTCATGTCGCGCTTCTTGAGCGGTGAGTTGACGAACTCGTACGCCGTGGGGTCGTACTCGTCCTCGAGCACATCCATCAGTGCTCGCTCCACGCGCTCGTTGAAGATGATCCGGCCGACCGTCGTGAGGAGGTGATGCTCCACACCCGCGCGGCGGTACTCGGCGAGATCGTGCAGGTTGACCATGCCATGCTCGTATGAGAGCTCGGCCTCCTGCGCCGAGCGGAACACGTGCGGCCGCTTGCCGTCCTTCTTCTCGTCCCACTTGCCCGCGCGCACCTTCTCCTCGAGCTCCTCGAGCTCCTCCGGGCTTGGCCCGTAGGTGAGGTAGTAGGCGCCCAGGACCATGTCCTGGGTGGGCGTGGCGAGCGGCGAGCCGTGCGCCGGCGACAGGATGTTGTTCGCCGACAGCATCAGGATGCGGGCCTCCGCCTGCGCCTCGGCCGACAGCGGCAGATGGACAGCCATCTGGTCGCCGTCGAAGTCGGCGTTGAAGGCGTGGCAGACGAGCGGGTGCACCTGGATCGCCTTGCCCTCCACGAGCACGGGCTCGAACGCCTGGAGACCCAGGCGGTGGAGCGTCGGCGCGCGGTTGAGCAGGACGGGGTGCTCCTGGATGACCTCCTCGAGCACGTCCCAGACCTCCGGGATCATCGAGTCGACCATCTTCTTGGCCGCCTTGATGTTCTGGACGGCCTTGCGCTCCACGAGCCGGGCCATGATGAACGGCTTGAACAGCTCGAGAGCCATCAGCTTCGGCAGGCCGCACTGGTGGAGCTTGAGGCTCGGGCCGGCCACGATGACCGAACGGCCCGAGTAGTCCACGCGCTTACCGAGCAGGTTCTGCCGGAAGCGGCCCTGCTTGCCCTTGAGCATGTCCGAGAGCGACTTGAGCGGGCGGTTGCCAGGGCCGGTGACCGGCCGGCCGCGGCGGCCGTTGTCGAACAGAGCGTCGACGGCCTCCTGCAGCATGCGCTTCTCGTTGTTCACGATGATCTCGGGCGCGCCGAGGTCGAGCAGCCTCTTCAGGCGGTTGTTGCGGTTGATCACGCGCCTGTAGAGGTCGTTCAGGTCCGAGGTGGCGAAGCGGCCGCCGTCGAGCTGCACCATCGGGCGGAGCTCTGGCGGGATCACCGGCACGGCCTCGAGGACCATGTGCTCGGGCTTGTTCTCGGAGTTGATGAACGCTGAGACCACCTTCAGCCGCTTGACCGCGCGGCTCTGCTTCTGACCCTTCGCGGTCTTGACCTCTTCCTCGAGCGACTCGCGCTCGGCGTCGAGATCCACCTGCTCGAGCAGGTCGCGCACCGCCTCGGCGCCCATGCCGCCGCGGAAGTACTCGCCGAAGCCGAACGGCGAGCCGAAGCGGTCCTTGAGCTCACGGAAGACGGTCTCGTCCGCGATCACCTGCTTGGGCTGCATCTCCTGGAAGAGATCCCAGACCTGGCGCATGCGCTCGGCGGCGTCCTCGATGTAGGCCTCGGTGTCCGAGATGTCGGAGTCGAAGACCTTCTTGACGTCCTTCTCGAGCTTCTCGCGGTCCTCGTCCGTGAGCTTCTTGATGTTCACGTCGAGGGTCTCCGACCACAGCAGGTCGTCGTCGGAGAAGCCGGACTCCTTGCCCGTCTTCAGGTACTCGAGCCTGCGCTCAAGCGACTCCTGAAGCTCCTGCACGCGCTCCTGCTTCTCGGCCTCGTAGGAGTCGAGGACCTTCTGGACCTCCTTCTCGAGCTTGCCCACGTCCTTCTGGCGCGCCTCGTCGTCGACGTAGGTGACGATCGAAGCCGCGAAGTACAGGACCTTCTCGAGCTCCTTGGGAGCCATGTCGAGCAGGTAGCCGATGCGCGACGGCACGCCCTTGAAGAACCAGATGTGCGAGACCGGAGCCGCCAGATCGACGTGCCCCATGCGCTCGCGGCGCACCTTCGAGCGCGTGACCTCAACGCCGCAGCGCTCGCAGACGATGCCCTTGTAGCGGACGCGCTTGTACTTGCCGCAGTAGCACTCCCAGTCCTTCGTGGGACCGAAGATGCGCTCGCAGAAGAGCCCGTCCTTCTCCGGCTTCAGGGTTCTGTAGTTGATTGTCTCCGGCTTGGTGACCTCGCCGGAGGACCAGCTTCGGATTTGCTTCGAGGAAGCAAGGCCGATGCTTATTGCGTCGAAATTATTGATGTCAATCACTGGCTAGGCCTCTTCCTCGATGTACTCAGCGTCTTGTTCTTCCTTGGTCTCGTCGGTCTGCCCGCCTTCGCCCTCGGCCTCGACGGACTCCTCGGACTCATCCGCGGCTCCGTCACCAGGCGCGCGCACGCCTGAGAGGTCGATGCCGAGCTCCTCGGCGGCACGCAGGAGGTCGTCGTCCTCGTCGCGGATCTCGACTCCGGCGCCCTCCTCGGACCTCACGTTCACGTCGAGCGCGAGCGACTGCATCTCCTTCAGCAGCACCTTGAAGGACTCGGGGATCGATGGCTCGGCGATGTTCTCGCCCTTGACGATCGCCTCGTAGGCCTTCACGCGCCCGACCGTGTCGTCGGACTTGATGGTGAGCATCTCCTGGAGGGTGTACGCGGCACCGTAGGCCTCGAGCGCCCACACCTCCATCTCGCCGAAGCGCTGGCCGCCGAACTGCGCCTTGCCGCCCAGCGGCTGCTGGGTAACGAGCGAGTAGGGACCGGTGCTCCGGGCGTGGATCTTGTCGTCCACGAGGTGGAGCAGCTTGAGGATGTACATGTAGCCGACGGTGACCTTCTCCTCGTAGGGCTCGCCGGTGCGGCCGTTGTAGAGCTGCACCTTGCCCGAGCAGCGGCGGCCGGCACGCTCCGACTTGTCGATGTCGAAGTTGATGCCGCGCTCCGCGTGCTCGTCGGCCCAGCGGACGAGCGCCTCGTCGACGTCCTCGATGGTGGCGCCGTCGAACACCGGCGTGGCCACGTGCACGCGCCCGCCGTTGTCCTTCGCCTCCTTGTAGGCGTCGGAGCCGTCGTCATACCAGCCCTCGCCGGCCGCCCAGCCGAGATGCGTCTCGAGGATCTGCCCGAGGTTCATTCGGCTCGGCACGCCGAGCGGGTTGAGGATCACGTCCACCGGCGTGCCGTCCTCGAGGAACGGCATGTCCGACTCGGGCACGATCTTCGAGATCACGCCCTTGTTGCCGTGACGGCCGGCGAGCTTGTCGCCCTCGGCGATCTTGCGCTTGGTGGCCACGAACACGCGAACCAGCTCGTTCACGCCCGGCGGCAGGTCGTCGCCCTTGTCGCGGCTGAAGGTGAGCACGTCGATCACCACACCGCCCTCGCCGTGCGGCACCTTGAGCGAGGTGTCGCGGACCTCGCGCGCCTTCTCCTTGAAGATCGCGCGGATCAGCTTCTCCTCGGCGGTGAGCTCGGTCTCGCCCTTCGGCGTGACCTTGCCGACGAGCAGGTCGCCGGAGCCCACCTCGGCGCCGATGCGGACGATGCCACGGTCGTCGAGGTTGCGCAGCGACTCCTCGGAGCGGTTCGGGATGTCGCGGGTGATCTCCTCGTCGCCGAGCTTGGTCGTGCGGGCGTCGATCTCGTACTCCTCGATGTGAATCGAGGTGAGCTCGTCGTCCTTCACGAGGCGCTCGGAGATGATGATCGCGTCCTCGAAGTTGTAGCCCTCCCAGGACATGAAGGCGACAAGGCAGTTCTTGCCGAGCGCCAGCTCGCCCTCGCTCGTGGAGGAGCCGTCCGCGAGGACGTCACCCTTCTTCACCTTCTGCCCCACGGACACGCGCGGCTTCTGGTGGATGATCGTGCCCTGGTTCGAGCGCATGTACTTGTGCAGCTCGTACTCGTCCTTGTCGATCACGACCTTCTCGGCGTCGACGTAGCTGATCTCGCCCGCCTCGCGCGCGAGTAGGACGTCACCGCTGTCGACCGCCGCGCGGCGCTCGACACCCGTGCCCACCAGCGGCGGCTCGGTCTTGAGCAGAGGCACCGCCTGGCGCTGCATGTTCGAGCCCATGAGGGCGCGGTTGGCGTCGTCGTGCTCGAGGAACGGGATGAGGGCCGTGGCCACCGACCAGATCTGGTCCGGCGACACGTCCATCAGGTCGATCTCCTTCGGCGAGGCGAGGATGAACTCGCCGTCGCGCGAACGGCAGGTGACCTGCGGGCCCTTGAGCTTGCCGCTCTTCTGATCGATCTCGGCGTTGGCCTGCGCGATCACCTTCTCCTCCTCCTCGTTCGCATCGAGGTGGACGATCTTGTCGGTGACCACGCCGTCCTCGACCACGCGGTACGGGGTGGTGACGAAGCCGTGCTCCGACACCTCCGCGTACGCGGACAGCGAGCCGATGAGGCCGATGTTCGGACCCTCAGGCGTCTCGATCGGGCACATGCGCCCGTAGTGCGACGGGTGCACGTCGCGCACCTCGATGGGCGCGCGCTCGCGCGTGAGGCCGCCGGCGCCGAGCGCCGACAGGCGCCGCCTGTGGGTGAGGCCCGAGAGCGAGTTGGTCTGGTCCATGAACTGCGAGAGCTGCGAGGACCCGAAGAACTCCTTGAGGGCCGCCACGACCGGGCGGATGTTGATGATGGTCTGCGGCGTGATGGTGTCCGCGTCCTCGGTGGTGAGGCGCTCGCGGACAACACGCTCCATGCGGTAGAGGCCGATCCGGAACGCCTCCTGGATCAGCTCGCCCACCGTGCGCAGACGGCGGTTGCCGAAGTGCTCGTACTCGTCGAGCCGGTCGGCGATCGGCTCGCGCGGGAGGGTGATCGCCTCGGCCGCGTAGTCCTTGATCGGCTCGCCGTTCTCGTACTCGCCCGACTCCGGCACGCCGAGGTCGCGCGGCAGCGTGATCAGCTCGCGGATCAGCTCGATGATGTCGCGGTGGGTGAGCGTCCTCGTGTCGAGGTTCTCATCCAGCTTCAGGCGCGAGTTGAGCTTGTAGCGGCCGACGCGCGTGAGGTCGTAGCGCTTCGGGTCGAAGAACAGCTGGTTGAGCAGCGCGCGGGCGTTGTCCACGCTCGGCGGCTCGCCCGGACGCTGCTTCTTGAACAGCTCGATGAGCGCGCCCTCCTCGGTCTTCGTGACCTCGGTGTCCGCCTCGATCGTGTTGCGGATGTAGAGCGAGTTGTCGAACATCTCGAGGATCTGCTCGTCCGACGCGTAGCCCATCGCGCGCAGGAGCACCGTGATCGGGAGCTTGCGCTTGCGGTCGATGCGGACGTAGACGCGACCCTTCTTGTCGATCTCGAGCTCGAGCCACGAGCCGCGGGCCGGCATGAGGTTGGCCGTGAAGACCTGCTTCTCGCGGTCCTTCGGCTCCATCACGTACGCGCCCGGCGAGCGGACGAGCTGAGTGACGACGACACGCTCGGTGCCGTTGATGATGAAGGTGCCCCAGTCGGTCATCCACGGGAAGTCGCCCATGAAGACGGACTGCTCGCGGATCTCGCCGGTCTCCCTGTTCTGGAAGGCGACCTTGACGGTCAGCGGGCGGGCATAGGTGAGGTCCTTCTCGCGGCACTCCGAGATCGGAGCGACCGGCTCGTCGAAGGTGATTTCCTCGAAGACCACGGCGAGGTTGCCGGTGTAGTCCTCGATGGGCGAGACGTCGTTGATGGTCTCGCGGAGGCCGCCCTTCTCGGTGTCAACAAGCCACTCGAAGGACTTCCTCTGGATGTCGATCAGGTTGGGTAGGTCAGAAGCGTTCTCTAGGCGGGCAAAAGTGCGACGCGAGCGACTAGCAGCACGTGCCAAAACAGCAACTCCTTGAGGGTTCGGCGGGGGCAGCAGGCGGGCGCAAAGCGCGACCGCCGAATATAGCACAGTGAACTCCGCCCCCGCAGGGGCGTTTGCTCCCCCGACTGAGCGGGCGGAATCAGGCCATCACGGACCCCGTCCCGAGGCTTCGCGATATGTGGCGAAGCGCTGCTCGAGGGACGGCTACGTCTATAGGCCGCCGTTCAGAGTAGCTGGTATTTGGAGTGTTGGCTACGGCGGCCTAGAGCTGCAGACTTGCGGAATTGCGGAGTTGCAGAGCTGTGCTCCTGCCCGCTAGTTGCAGATTCGGCATCTGCCGGTTCTGCATTCGCAGGTGAGCGGGCGGGGCTGCACGCCGCTGGCTCCCCATCGGGACAGCCAGTCGCGGGCGACCGGGTCCGTGGTGTCCGGGGTTGGCTCGTTGAGCAGCGCTCTTACGCGCCTGCTCTCCGTCGCTTCGAGTATCTCGCTCAGGTTTGGGACGTCCGCCACGCCTGCTTTCTACGCGGCGTGGCGGACGGTTCCTTCTGGGTTACGCGGACTGGGGGACCTTGCTGATGGCCTGCTGGTAGAGCGCCATCTCCTGGGCCACGCCTTCGTTCGTCACCGCCTCGGCCACCCGGAGGTCGGCGACCACGAGGCTCGCGTCGATTGTGATCCGCTGGAACTCCTCGTCCTGCTGGGCGGCGTCGAGCTGCTCGTGGGTGCCGTGCAGCTCGATGTAGCCGTTCAGGTCGCTGGTGGCCGGGAAGAGAGCGACGTCGAAGCTCTCGATCCGGCCGGCCTGCTGGAGGCGGCCATAGAAGCCCATCGCCTCGTTGAACACCTCGAGGCCTCGCTCCTCGCGACCTGGGATGGGTGATCCCCAGCTGATGTGGAGCACGCGGTCAGCCATTAAGGCTCCTTCCGCTTGCGGCCCGGCCCGGGGAGCCGGGCCTGTCCAAGCAACCCTCCCACCTCTCGGTGGCGGGATGCAAGGGGCGGGCGCGTCAAGTGACTCAGGTCACCTGATTACGTCTAGTTACAGATCTCGCAACGACCGGTGCCGCATGTGCACTGCGGCGTCTCGGCTACCGCGGGCTTGAAGCCGGCGCGGCGGAGCCACTCGGACCCGAGCGGGTCGCGGCGGTCGAGGAACCCTCCAGGCCAGCAGCGTGGAAAGAGCGAACCCATGCCCGAGTTGCGTGTTGCGATCAGATCGGCCAGGCGGCCGTGGTCATTTCCCATCTAAATGCCTCCCGAACCAGCCCCGTCTCCGGTTCCTTCCGGAGAGCCCCTGGAAGGACTGGGTTAGGAGCCTTAATCCCCGCTTGTCTGCATTCGCAAACAAGAAACGGCCCCGCGATGCGGGGCCGTTTGCAGAGTTGCTGAGTTGCGGAATTGCAGAGTGCTACTTGAGCTCGACCGTTCCGCCGGCTTCCTCGATCTCGGCCTTCAGCTTCTCGGCCTCGTCGCGCTCGATGCCCTCCTTCACGGGCTTCGGCGCCTCGTCCACGAGCGCCTTGGCCTCCTTGAGGCCGAGGCCCGTGGCGGCGCGAACGACCTTGATGACCTGGATCTTCTTGTCGCCGGAGGCGGTGAGGACGACGTCCACCGTGGTGGATTCCTCCTCGGCGCCGGCGCCATCGCCACCGGCCGCTGCGCCGCCGGCCGCGGGAGCCGCGGCGGCGACCGCGGTGGCCGACACGCCGAACTCCTCCTCGAGCGCCTTGATGCGCTCGGACAGCTCGAGGACCGAGATGCTCTTCAGCTCCTCGATCCAGTCCTCAGTGGTTACCTTCGTGGCCATATCCAGCCCTCCTTACTCAGTCTCGCCCTCGGAGGGCGTATCCGACTCTTCCGATTCCGATGTTTCCTCTGCGGCCTCTTCCACGGGGTCGCCCTGCGGCTTGGCCGTGGCGTCCTTGCCGGGCTCCCCCTCCTCGGCTGAAGCCTCAGCCTCGGCAGCAGGTGCCTCTTCCCCAGTCTCAGTCTCCGCTGCGGGCTCAGGAGGCGCCTCTGTGGCGGCCTCCTCGACCGGGGCCGCAGTCTCCGCGGGCTGCTCCTTCGCAGCTCCGCTTACCAACCCTTGGTCCGCCATCTGCTGGAGCTGACTGGCGAGGCCGGAGATCATTCCGGCCAGGCCACGCACGAGCGTGGTGAGCGGCGAGGCCAGCACACCGACGAACTGCCCGGTGAGCACGTCGCGCGCCGGCAGGCGCGAGATCGACTCGATCTGCTCGATCGACAGCGTCTCGTCGCCCATCGTGCCGCCCTTGAAGGCGAGCGCCTCGGTCTCGCGGCGGAAGCGTGCGAGCGCCTTGGCGGCCATGGCGGCGTCGCCACCCTCGTTGATGAAGGTGAACGCCGTCGGGCCCTCGAGCAATTCCTTGAGCGACTCGGCGCCGGCGGCGTCGGCCGCGCGGATGGTCAGGCGGTTCTTGATCACGCGGAACGTGGCGCCGGCCTCCACGAGGCTGTCCCGCAGATCCGCGGCCTCCTTCACGGACAGGCCGCGGTAGTCCACGGCAAAGATCGCCTCGGCCGAGCGGATCTGATCCGCCACCTCGTCGATTACCGCTGCTTTTTCGTCTCTGTTCATAAACGCTCCGGGGTTTCAGGCACCAAAAAGCCCGCGCACAGGCGGGCTCGGAGAAGCAACAGAGGCTCTCACCGGCTCCGCCTGCACCGGACTTACGCGTAGCGGCCGGTGGTCTTGGGCGTTCGGTGTGTGTGGCTTCAGGCTACCGCGGCGGGTGCCTCCACGATGTTGCGGGTGCGAGCCGTGTCCACGCGCACGCCCGGACCCATGGTGGTGGCGACCGTGATCGTGCGCAGGTAGCGGCCCTTGGCGGCGGCGGGCTTTGCGCGCACCACCTCGTCGATCAGCGCCGCGTAGTTCTCGAGCAGCGCACGCTCGTCGAAGTCCGTCTTGCCGATGGCGAGGTGCACGCTCGCGCCGCGGTCCGTGCGGTACTCCATGCGGCCGGCCTTCGACTCGCTCACCGCGGTGGCGATGTCGTCGGTGACGGTGCCCACCTTCGGATTCGGCATCTTGCCCTGCGGGCCGAGGATGCGGCCGAGGCGGCCGACCACCGGCATCATGTCCGGCGTGGCGATCGCCACGTCGAAGTCGGTGAAGCCCTCCTCCACGCGCTTCGCAAGATCCTCGTCGCCCACGACGTCCGCGCCCGCCTCCTGGGCCTCGCGCGCCTTGTCGCCCTTGGCGAACACCGCGACCACCTGCTCCTTGCCGGCGCCATGCGGCAGCGAGATCGTGCCGCGCAGCTGCTCGTCGGCATGGCGGACGTTGAGGCCGGTGCGGATATGGACCTCCACGGTCTCCGGGAACTTCGCGGACTGCATGTTCTTGATGAGCGAGATCGCCTCGGCGGGCTCGTACACCCGCTCACGGTCCACCTGCTCGTACAGCGCGCGATAGCGCTTGCCGCGCTTGGCCATCAGCCCACCTCCACGCCCATCGAGCGCGCGGTGCCTTCGATGATCTTGGCTGCCTGGTCGATGTCGCGCGCGTTGAGATCCTGAAGCTTCGTCTCCGCGATCTGGCGCACCTGGTCGCGCGTGATCCGGCCGACCTTCTCGCGGTTGGGCTCGGCCGAGCCCTTCTGAAGTCCGGCGGCCTCCTTGATCAGCACGGCGGCCGGCGGCGTCTTCGTGATGAAGGTGAACGAGCGGTCCTCGAACACCGTGATCTCGACGGGAATGATGCGGCCGTTCTGGTCCTGCGTCTGGGCGTTGAACGCCTTGCAGAACTCCATGATGTTCACGCCGTGCTGGCCCAGCGCAGGACCGACGGGCGGAGCCGGGTTGGCGGCGCCGCCGGGGACCTGCAGCTTGATGAGTGTCAGAACTTTCTTTGCCATGAGCGGGATGGGAGGTTAGCTGTCGGTCGCAGGTCGCACGTCGCAGGTCGCAGGAAGTCGGCTCAAGCCTGCGACCTTGCGACCCTGCCACCTCAAATCTTCTTCACCTGATCGAAGCCCACCTCGACCGGGGTTTCACGACCGAAGATCGAGACGAGCACCTTGAGCTTGGCTCCGTCCTCGTTGATCTCTGAGATCTCGCCGGAGAAGTCGGAGAGCGGGCCTGAGACGACCTTCACGGACTCGCCTATCGAGAACTGCGCGCGGGTGCGCGGGCGCTCGGCGGTCTCGCGGTTGAGCAGCCGGTCGATCTCGGTCTGGCTCAGCGGGACCGGCTTGTTGGACGCGCCGACGAAGCCGGTGACGCCGGGGGTTCCCTTGACGAGCATCCAGGAGTCCTCGTTGAGGTCCATGTTCACGAGCACGTAGCCCGGCATGGTCCGCTTCTCGGTCTGGATCTTCTGGCCGTCCTTCATCTCCGACACCTGCTCGGTGGGGATGACGATCTGACGGATGTTGCGGGCCTGGTTCAGCGAGACGACTCGATGCTCGAGGTTCTGCTTGACCTTGTTCTCGTGCCCGGAATAGGTGTTTACGGCGTACCAGCGAAACATGGGTTCCTTACAGGATCTTGTCTATGAGTTTGGAGAAGATGGCGTCGAGCAGGCCGAGGTAGGCGCCCATGATCACCACGAAGAAGAGCACGACGCCCGTGAGCATGGTGAGCGTCTGACGATCGGGCCACTCAACCCGCTGAAGCTCGGCCCATACCGCTATCAGGAAGGATATGAGCCTGTTGCGGTGATGGCGGTGCTCGGGGTGCTCCCGCCCGCCGCGACGGCCGCGCGGGCCGCCGTCTGAGACCTGCGGAGGCTCCGCGGGCTCGAGGGCCGCGCCCTCGTCCACCGGCTCGTAGAGGTCGTCGTCCTCCCCCTCGAACTCGGGCTCCGGCGGCGGATGCTCCACAACGGTGTCGCTGCGGCCGGTGTCCTCCGGCGGCGCGCCCGTGAGCAGCTCGATCTCCTCGAGCGCCTCCTCGCGCGTGTCGGGCGCGTCCTCGCGCACGCGGGCGAGCCGCTCGGCGCGGCGCGCTTCCTGGCGTTGCTTTGCCCGCTGGCGGTTACGTGCCATCGACGAAGGCGGTCGGATACGCGCGCGCTACCGGGTTTCCCGGTGCGCGGTGTGCCTGCCGCACCAGCGGCAGTACTTCCGCAGCTCGACCCGGCCTGGGTCGTTGCGCTTTGACTTCTCGGTTTGGTAGTTCCGGCGCTTGCACTCTTCGCAAGCGAGCGTCACGCCGATTCGGACATCTCCGCGGGCCATGGCTCCCCTTGGCGACGATATGCGCCGTACTGAGCGAATAAAAAACCCCCTGAGGGGCTGGTTGCTCGTACGACGCGAGGTTGCTCGCTCAGTCTAGCGCGCCGCAGCGCCGAGACCCGCTTCCCGCGCGCCTAAGGCTGCTGATGGCAGGGCCGATTACCCGGGCGATGCCTTCATCCGTGCAGCAATCCGCGGGACCCCTCCGCGAGCTCTCGCTCGCGAGCGGCCTGAACCTGCTCGCCTACCGCGAAGATCACGTTGCCGAGCGCGTGACGCGGGCGCTCGAGCACGAGGGCATGAACGACGTGGCCGAGCTGGCGCGGCTCGTGGCCGCGAATGCCGATGTGCGGGCTCGTTTCAGGCGCTCTGTGGCCATGGTGGTGACGGGGCTGTTCCGCGACCCGGAGCAGTTCCACCTGCTCGAGCGCGAGGTCCTGCCGCTCGTGATGGGCACGCGCCGGCAGCTGCGGATCTGGTCGGCCGGCTGCGCCGACGGCTCCGAGCTCTACAGCGCCGGCATCGTGCTCGCTCAGATGGGCCTGCTCGAGAGCGCCGCGCTGCTCGGCAGCGACGTTCTCCACGAGAACCTGCTGCTGGCGGAGCGGGGCGTGTACGGCGACGTTCAGCTGCCGGCCTCGCTGCGCGCCCGCATGCGCTGGGAGCAGCGCGACCTCCTCGCGGATTCGATGCCGCCCGGCAAATGGAGCGTGATCCTCTGCCGCAACGTCGCGATCTACCTCCGCGAGGAGCCGAAGCGGCGCCTGCACGAGCGGCTCAGTGCGGCGCTCGCTCAGGGTGGAGTGCTGCTGCTGGGCCGCAGCGAGCGGGTGGCCGACCCGGCCGCGCTCGGGCTCGAGCCCGTGGCCGGCCGCGCCTACAGGCGGCTCCCGTGACGCGCGGCGGCCTCACGGCCGGGATGATCGCCGCGAGCTCACTGCTCGTGGCGGTGGTGACGCTCGTGTTCGCGGTGCTGCTGTGGGCGATCGGCGACCTCCGCGGCTCCACGCGCTGGACCGAGCACTCGGTGGCGGTGCTGGCCGCCTCGGGCGAGCTTCAGAACAGCCTCGGCGATCTCTACTCCGCCACGCGCAACTACATCGACGAGCCGAGTGCCGTCCCGCTCGACCGCTGGCAGTCCCTGCACAGGCAGGTTCCGAAAGCCGCGGACGAGCTCGTGGCGATGGTGGCCGACAATCGCGGCCAGACGGCCGCGGCCCGCCTGCTGCGCTCCGACATCGGGTCGTTCGTCACGGGTTACGACGACCCGCTGATGGCGACCGCCCGCAGGCCGGGGGGCATACCTCGCGCGCGCCTGGTGGTGCAGGAGCCTGCCGGCCGCAACATGATCGCCGCGATCCGCTCGGAGTTCGAGCGGTTCAACGCGCGGGAGAAGGCGCTTGGGCTCGACCGCGGCTCGAGCTCGCGCGCGCATGCGCGGACCGCCGCGCTCGTCGCGATCGGGGCACTGGCGATCCTGCTGCTCGCGATCCTCTCCTGCATCGCGCTGCTGGGCCGCTGGATCGTCGGGCCGGTGCGGCGCGTGGCCGCCGCGGCGGCGCGCCTCGGCCGCGGCGAGCTCTCCACGCGGGTCGAGGAACAGGGTGGCGGCGAGGTGCGCGAGCTGGCGGGCGCGTTCAACCGCATGGCGGCCTCGGTGCGCGACTCCCGCGACGAGCTCGAGACGCAGAACCGCGAGCTCGAGGCGCAGCAGACCGAGCTGGAGGAGGCCCTCCACCAGCTTTCCCAGGAGAAACAGCAGGTGGAGGAGTTCCGCCACTTCATCGAGCTGGTGTCCGCTGAGAACGACCCCGACCGGCTGGCCGACACCGTCCTGGGCGAGCTCTGCGAGTACATCGACGCTCCCATCGGCACGCTCTACGGCGTGGATGGCGAGCACGGGTCCGCGCTGAGCTGCCTCTGCGCGAGAGGCGTGGACACATCGAAGCTTCCGCCGGAGATCCTTCCCGGGGAGGGCTTCGCCGGCCGCGCCATCGTCGCGCGCGAGATCGTGGTGGCCGGCTTCGGCGAGGAGGGGCTCCGCTTCGAGAGCTTCGGCCAGGAGGTGAGGCTCAAGCAGGAGCTGCACATCCCGCTCGTGCACGGCGAGCAGTCCGTGGGCGTCGTGACGCTCGGCCGCACCTCGGCTCGCAAGCTCGGCCCGGCCGAGCTCGAGCGGATCCGCTACCTGGCGGCCCAGGCGGCGGTTGGCCTCGCACACGCGTTCGCGCTGCGGCGCGCGCGCAACCAGGCGGCGCTGAACAGAGCGGTGCTGGAGAGCGCCTACGACGCTTTCGTCTCCTTCGACGACCGCGGGCTGGTGACGGCATGGAACCCGCGCGCGGAAGCCCTCTTCGGCTGGAGCGCCATCGAGGCGCTCGGCCGCGAGCTGAGCGAACTGGTGGTGCCGCCGGCCGAGCGCCGCTGGTACCGCGAGAGCCTGAGGCGGTTCCTTCGCGGCGAGGACGATGAACTGCTCAACCGGCGCCTCGAGGTGACCGGCCGCCACCGCGACGGCCGCGAGTTCCCGGCGGAGATCGCCATCTCGCCGGTGGAGCTCGGCGGCACCTGGCGCTTCAACGCGTTCATCCACGACATCTCCGAGCGGCGCCTGCTCGAGGAGCGCAGCGGACGGCTGTTCTCGATCTCGCTCGACTTCATGTCCACGTTCACGCCCGACGGCCGCTTCCGGCAGATCAACCCTGCCTGGAGCGAGCTGCTCGGCTGGTCGGAGGAGGAGCTGCTCGGCAGCCGGATGCTGGACTACGTGCACCCCGACGACCGGGACGGCACGCTCGCCGAGGCCGAGCTTCTCACGGCGGCGGGCGAACGCTCCGGCGACTTCGAGAACCGCTGGCGCTGCGCGGACGGCTCGTACCGCTGGCTGCTCTGGAGCGCGCACTTCAGCCGCGAGGAGGGGCTCGTCTACGCGGTGGCCAAGGACGTGACGGAGGCCAAGCGCCAGGAGCGGCTGTTCCAGACGCGCTTCGCGCTGAGCCAGGCGGTGGCGGAGGCGGACTCGCTCGAGCAGGAGCTCGCCGGCGTGCTGGCCGCCGCGGGCGAGAGCCTGGGCTGGGAGTTCGGTGCGGCGTGGCTCCCGCACGGCGATGGACGCGTGATGCGCTGCGAGCGGATCTGGGCCGCGCCCGGTCATGACGCCTCGCGGCTCACCGCGGGCGCGGACGGCGCGGATCTCGCCCCCGGGCAGGGGCTCGTGGGCCGCGCCTGGGCGAGCGCGGAGCCATGCTGGGTCTCGGACGTGCCGCGGCTCGCGGGCGATGCGTCACATCCGCTGGCGCACGTGCTGCGCGCGGCGGGCATTCGCTCCGGCGTGGCCGTGCCGCTCGTGGCGGACAGTCGCGTGATCGCGGTGCTGCAGCTCCTTTCGCCTGAGCGGAGGGAGCGCGACCAGGAGGTGCTGGACGTGCTGGTGGCCATCGGCGAGCAGGTGGGTCATGCGCTCTACCGCAGGCAGGCGCGCCTCGAGGCCGACCGGATGAAGGACGAGTTCCTTGCGCTCGTCTCGCACGAGCTGCGCACGCCGCTCACCTCGATCGTGGGTTACCTCGAGCTGCTAGGCGACGACGACGCCGAGCTCGACACCGAGCAGGGGCGCCACTTCCTCGACGTGATCGAGCGCAACGCGATCCGCCTGCAGCGGCTCGTGGACGACGTGCTGTTCGCCGCGCGCGCCGAGGCGGGCCGGCTCGCGCTCGACAAGCGGGACGTGGACCTCCGGGAGGTGGCGGGCGAGAGCGTGGCCGCCGCGCGGCCGAGGGCGCAGGACGCAGGAGTCGAGCTGAGCCTCGAGGCCGACCGCCTGCCGCTGATGGCGGCTGACCGCGATCGAGTCGGCCAGGCGCTCGACAACCTGATCTCGAACGCTCTGAAGTTCACTCCGCCGGGCGGGCGCGTGGACGTGCGGCTGCGCAGGTGGGACGACCTGGCCCGGATCGACGTGAGCGACACCGGCCTCGGGATGTCGCCCGGCGACAGTGAGCGCGCCTTCGATCGCTTCTTCCGCGCCGCCGCCACGCGCGACTACGCCCCCGGCGTGGGGCTGGGGCTGACGATCGTGAAGACGATCGTGGAGGGGCACGGCGGAACGATCGCGGTCTCGAGCAACGAGGGCCGCGGGACGAGCTTCAGCATCGAGCTTCCGCTTGTGGCGGCCGGCGAGCCGGTCAGCCCTGCATAGCGTCCTCGGCGAGATCCCCGAGGTCGCGGGGCGGTGGCCCGAGCAGCAGCCAGTGACCGTTGTCGGTGCGGTCTACGAGGCGCCGCTCCTGCAGGCGGCCGAGAGCGGTGCTCACGCTCGGCCGGCGCGCCCCGACCACCCGGGCGAGCAGCCCGTGCGTCATGCGCAGGGGCAGCAGGACTCCCTCCGGCGTGACGCGCCCCCACCGGTCGGCGTAGTACCAGAGGATCACGAGCAGGCGCATCTCCACGAGCTTCAGGTGGCTCACGGCCAGGTGGAAGCCGAGCGCGTGCGCGCGGCGCATGATCCTGTCCATGAGGGTGGCGACGAAGTCCGGATACTCCGACACCGCAGCGGCGAACTCGCGGTCGAGGAGGGCGACGCGCGTGGGCTCGAGCATCTCCCAAGACACGTCGAAGCGCACGGAGGAGTCGATCTCGTCGCTGGCCGTGGGTCGCAGCACGTCACCCGGCCCGAGCAGCTCCGCGGAGCGCCGGCCCTGAATGACGACGCCGCGCGAGATCACGCCGTCGAGGATGAAGAAGCCGAAGGTGGGTGTGGGCAGCGGCTTGCCGCGCCACGGTCCGGCGTCGAACTCGACCACGTTCACGCCGGCAACGCGGCGGATCTCCTCGGCTGTGCTGGGGTCGAGGCCCCTGAGGAGATCCGGGTCTTCTTCTACAAGGGAGACGCGTCCGTTGGTGGAGGTGGCTGCCGTAACCTGTCTCTGCATCCCGCCTGGCGAACCTAGCAGAGTGACCGGTTGGGTCAGACGTCCTAGAGCATCGTGACGGCGAATGCGGCGCCGAACACGGTCACGCCCGCCACTATCCACGTGACGTACTCGCCCACGCGCCCGCTGTTCAGCTGGCGCACCGCCCACAGGGCCTCCCCCGCGCGTCGCGTGACCACTCGCGGCGCGAGCGCGGGCAGCCGTCCGCGGAAGAGCGCGATTCCCGCCAGGGCCAGCGCGCCGAGGGTCGAGAGCCCGCCGTACACGTAGTCGACCGCCGTGGGAGGCGGGGGTGCCGGAAGGTGCGGCACCGCCCCGGCTGCACCGTGTAGAACCGCGGCTACGTAGGCCGCCTGGTCCTCCAGCGCCGCGGCGCCCCGGAGCGCGGCCTGGGGCAGCCCAGGGATCAATCCCACAGCCAGCCCGCCGGCGAGCAGCGCGAGCGCCGGCCCGATCATCACGAAGGGCGTGCGATCGCGGCCCTCCTCATCGCCGGTCTCCGTCTCAGTCTCCTCGTCCAGCTCGAAGGCGGGCTCGGACTCCCCCTCCGGCCCGAGGCCGAGGAACACCCTCCCCGCGGCCCGCAGCACAGCCCCGCCGGTGATCGCGGAGGCGAGCACGAACACCACGATCACCCAGCCGTAGCCCTCCTTCACCGCGGCGTCCTCGACCAGCGACTTGCCGAGGAAGGTGCCGAAGGGAGGAAGGGATGCAAGTGCCAGCCCGCCCAGGGCGAACATCGCGCCTGTGAGCGGCATGTCCCGCGCGCGGCCCTGCAGGCGGTACTCGTCCACGCTCGCGCGGCGGTGCTGAATTATCCCGACGCACACGAACAGGGACGCCTTCACGAATCCGTCTCCGATCAGGTAGACGGCCGTGCCTCCCAGGGCGTCATGCGTCAACAGCCCGACGCCGATCAGGAACAGCCCGATGTAGCTCACCGTGGCGTAGGCGAGCATCCGCTTGAGGTGGGTCTGGGCAAAGCAGAGCACCGCAGGGATGAGCGCCGTGATCGTGCCCGCCACCACCAGGATCACGCGCAGGGCCTCCTCGTGGCTGCCGAACGCACCGTGGAAGCAGCTCCACCAGATCCTCACCACCGCGTAGAGGCCGAGCTCGCTCATCACCGCGGAGAGCACCGCGCAGACGGGCGTGGGCGCGACCGAGTAGGCGTCCGGAAGCCAGAAGTGGAACGGCACCACCGCCGCCTTCACGAAGAAGCCGGCCACGAGCAGCGTGAACGCCACGACGACCAGTCCGTCGGTGTGCTGGTGGGCGAGCGTGTGCCCGATCTGCGCCATGTTCAGCGCTCCGGTGCGGCCGTAGAGGAGCGCCATCCCGAACAGCACCAGGATCCCGCCGAGTGAGTTGGTGATGGCGAAGTTGAGCGAGCCCTCGAGCGGCGCGCGCTGGTCGATCTTGTAGCCCACGAGGGCGTAGGCCGCGGTGCCCAGGAGCTCGAAGAAGACGAACAGGTTGAAGAGGTCGCCCGTGAGGCAGAAGCCGATCATGCCCGCGAGGAACACGAGCATCAGCGCGTGGTAGACGTGGCTGATCGCCTCGAGGTGGCGCCACGAGAAGACGAGCGCGGCGCAGACGATCAGCCCGGCGAAGGTGGCGAGTCCTGCGCCCAGGGGATCGACCGCGAAGCCGATCCCGAGGGCGACGCCGCTCCGCGGCTGCCAACCGCCGAACCAGTACACCACCTCGTGGTGGCCGCTGTGCGCCAGCAGGATCGCGCACAGGGTCGTGCTCGCGGCGGCGGCGAGAAGGGCGACGATGTCGGCGAGCCTGCGGCTTGCCACCGAGGCGGTGGCAGCCAGGACGCCCGCGGCGATCATCGGGACAACAACGGCGAGCGGCGCGAGATGGTTCATGACCTCATCGCGCCCAGCTCATCCGGGTCGAGCGTGCCGAAGCGCTTCTGCGCCTGCATCGCGAGCGCCAGCAAAAGCGCCACCACCGTCGCCTCCACCACGACGTCCGTGAGCGTGAGCGCCTGCACCACGGGGTCCACAACTGTGGAGCTGGAGGGAATATCGGCAAAGACGGGGGCCTTCCCGGCGCCGACGTACCCGATCCCCAGCAGCAGGACGTACGTCCCGGACTGCACGACCGTCAGGCAGACCACGAGGTGGATGAGGTTGCGGCTGGTGGCCATCCCGTAGATGCCGACCCCGAACAGCCACGCGGCTACCGCGTACGGCAGGAAGCTCACTCGTGGCCTCCGTCCCCGCGGAGCAGAATGGTCTGGTCGAGGAACTCCTGGAAGGCGAGGGAGAAGGCGCCGGCCACCTCCAGCCCGACCGCGATGTTGAGGAGCGGGATGAAGCCGCCCGACAGCAGGCTCCCCTGCGTGCCCGGGTCGATGAAGTTCTTCATGTACACGCCGGCGATGATCAGGCCGCCGAGCCCGAGCAGCGTGAAAGCTGTGGCGCCGCCCGCCTCGCCCGCCTCCAGGAGCGGGACCGGGCTCACCTTCCTCATTGCCGCGTACCTCCCGGCCAGGTAGACGATGAGGAGCGCCGTGGCGAGGATCACCCCGCCCTGGAAGCCACCGCCCGGAGTGAGGTGGCCGTGCGTGACGATGTACACGCCGAGCACCACGGTCGGTCCCACAAGCCCGAGCCCGAAGATGCGAAGCGCGTCGCTCGTGCGGTGCTCGCGCCCCGCCTCGCCCTCCTCGTCATCCTCAGCCTCCCCTTCGTCCTCCTGCTCGCCCCGCTGCTCGCGCAGGAGCACCACGAGCCCGAGCGCAGCGGTGAAGAGGATCATCTCCTCGCCGAGGGTGTCGAACCCGCGGTAGTCGAACGTGGTCGAGCCGACGATGTCCGTGGCCTTGCGCTCGGGCACCGCAACCTTCGCGAGCAGCTTGCCGTAGGGACCCCGGTAGTGCCCGAAGTCGGGCAGGCCCGTGAAGCCCCACAGGACAAGAGCCATCGTCCCGGCCAGTGCGGGGGCCAACAGCCAAACGCGCGCGCGTCTACTCATCGCGCCGGCGCTCCGCCTCCCGCTTTCGAACCTTGGCGATCGTCATCAGCAGCATCAGCGGGACACCGACAGAGCCGATCGCGATCTGCGAGAGCGCCACGTCCGGCGCCTGGAACGCGAAGAACAGGCCCGCGAGCAGCGATCCGTAGAAGCTCACGACCACGGCCTGCCGCAACGGATCGCGCACGAGCACCACCGCGGTGCCGGACACGGCCACCAGTATCAGCGCGCCGATCTGAAACGCCTCGATCATCGCTCCACGACCTCCACGCGTTCGCCCTCTTTGGCCTTCCACTGCCCGCGCTCGCGCACGCGTGCCGCGCGTGCGGTGGCGTGAGTGAGCACGGGCCCGCTGATGACCAGGAAGAAGGCGATGAACAGCGTCTTGTTGCCGATCAGCGAGAACGACTCGCGCACAGTCACCGCCACGCACACGAGCGCCGCGCCCACGCTGCCCGAGCCGACGTAGTGCAGGCGGTCGTACACGCTGCGCATCGCGAGGACGCCGACCGCGGACAGCGCCATGATGCCGACGCCGAGCACGAGCAGGACGTATTCCGCCACGTGCCGGACCGTCATACCCAGCGCTCCAGGATGCGTGCGAACACGAGCGCGCCGGCGAACGACAGCACGGCCGAAACGATCGCGAGGTCCACGAACGGCTGGCGGTGAAAGCCCTCCGAGAGCAGCACCAGGATCGTCGTGTCGATCACCCCGGCAAGTTCGAGAGCCACCAGCCCGTCGATCGGGGAGCGCAGCGCGCACACGATCCCGCAGGGCACGAGCGCGCCCAGCAGCACCACCGCGGCGAGCAGCCACTCGTTCATCCGAGCTCCAGCGGATCAAGGGTCGACGCGTCCCCGCCCGGCTCGAGCTGGTGGACCAGCATCTGCTCGCGGTCGTGGTCGATGCCGACCACGTACGTGTTCGGCGCGAACGAACCGGCGCCCTTGGCGAGCGCGCGGCGGGTCATGTCATGCGCGCCGCCCGGGCGGCCCGGCCGGAACGGGACCATCCGGAACTCGCCCCGCACGGGACGGCGCAGAACGAGCTGGCGCAGCAGCACGAACAGCACGCGCGCGGTGTCCGGGAACAGCCGCACGAGCGGCCGCCACCCATGACGAACCCACGAGGGCCTCACGCGCACCCGCACCCGGGACTGGCTGTAGACGACCTCGGCCGCCACCGCGCCAATCAGCGCCGCGGCCGCTCCGGTCATCAGCTCCGGAAACTTGACGGTGTCGACGAACAGGAGCCAGAGCGCGGCCAGCGTTATCCACCAAGCGCATAACCGAGCCGGCATCGGCGTGCAGGTACCCCCGCAGGTTTTGCGTAAAACCGCGAGCGGCCGGGCTCAGACGTCAGGCACGTGGCTGTCGCGGAACGGCTCGCCGCCGGCCAGGCGCTCGACCGGGCGCATCTCGTCCGGAGGGCCGCCATGGAGCAGCCAGGAGCCATCCGGCATCCGCTCGATCATGCCGCTGCGGCGCAGGTTCGACAGCGCGGTGGTGACGGAGGGCCGCTGCGCCCCCACCACTCCCGCGAGTATCTGATGTGTGACGCGCAGCGGCACCGTGACGCCGTCCGGTCCGACGCGGCCCCAGCGGTCCGCGAAGTGCCACAGCACCACGAGCAGCCGCGACTCGATGCGCTTGAGATGGGTGACCGCCATGTGGAAGGCGAGCCAGCGCGAGCGCATCATCACCCGATCGAGGATCGCGCCGGCGAGCTCAGGAAATCGCGCGACCGCGGCCGCGAAG
Organism: Thermoleophilaceae bacterium; assembly: GCA_036378175.1. Lineage (GTDB taxonomy): Bacteria > Actinomycetota > Thermoleophilia > Solirubrobacterales > Thermoleophilaceae > JAICJR01. The sequence goes on along the minus strand of DASUWY010000001.1, from coordinate 110,367 downwards.
CGCCGATCGAGGACGGCCACGCGCGCTGGGTCGACCACCGTCCAGCGCGCCTCGAGCGGCACCGAGGAGTGCGGCGCCACCTTCACCCATGGCCGCAGGAAGTCGCCGGGGCCGAGCAGCTCGGCGCACGTGCGGTTGCCGACATCGACGCTCCGGCAGAGCAGCCCATCGAGCACGAGCAGCCCGAGATGACCCGCGGTGGCGGGGTACGCCTCCTCGCCCTCCCACTCGCCTGGCGCGATCTCGTCCACGCGCGCCACGGCCAGGTCGCGCGCCAGCTCCTCCTGCTCCGGGTCAAGGCCCTCGGCGAGGTCCGGATCGACGTCGAGCACCCGCACGATCTCTCCCGTTTGAGTCACCACCCGCGAATTTACTGAGTGAGCACGATTTTTTGCGTCTCCACGCGGGAAGGATGAGGTCGTGCCGAACGCCCGGGAGGAATATCCGCCGATCGCCGACTACGCGCTGATCGGTGACTGCCACACCGCGGCGCTGGTGTGCCGCGACGGCTCGATCGACTGGTGCTGCCTCCCGCGCTTCGACTCCGGAAGCGTGTTCGGGCGGCTGCTCGACCGCGAGTCCGGCGGCTGCTGCTCGATCGAACCGCAGGGCGAGGTGCTGTCGATGCAGCGCGAGTACATGGAGAACACGCTCGTGCTGGTGACGACCTTCCACCTGGGCGGCGGCGTGCTGAGGCTCACCGACTGCATGGAGATGCGTGCGAACGCCGACGCCGTGGATCCACATCGCCGCATCCTGCGCGTGCTCGAGGCGGAGCGCGGCAGCGTGGACGTGCGAGTGCGGATCACCCCGCGCTTCGACTATGGCGAGCTCGAGCCGTGGATCCGGCACGAGGGCCGTCAGGTCTACAGCGCCGTGGGCGGCGACGAGGCGATCGTGATGTCGGGCGACCTCGACCTGAGCGAGGGCGACGACCACGAGGTGTACGCGGACGCGACTGTCCGGCCGGGCGAGCGCCTGCGGCTCTCCCTCTGGTTCGCTCGGCCGGAGCAGCTCGACCACGACCCGCCGCAGGCCGCCGACCCGCACGAGCTGGACCGCATCCTCGAGGGCACGATCAAGTGGTGGCGCTCGTGGGCGCGCGGACTTGCGATCGAGGGCGCCGACGCGGAGGGGGCGCTGCGCTCGGCTGCTGTGCTCATGGCGCTGTCGCACGCGCCCACCGGCGCGATCGTGGCCGCGCCCACCACCTCGCTGCCGGAGGACATGGGCGGCGAGCGCAACTTCGACTACCGCTACTCGTGGATCCGCGACGCGAGCCTGACAGTGCGAGCGATGGCGGACCTCGGCTTCGAGGATGAGGCGAACCGCTTCCGCCGCTTCATGCTCCGCACGGCCGCGGGCAGCGTGGACGACCTTCAGGTGTGTTACGGCGTGGGCGGCGAGCGGCGCCTCGACGAGTTGCGGCTGGACCTGGAGGGCTATCGCGGCTCGAAGCCGGTGCGCGTGGGCAATCAGGCGAGCGGGCAGCTCCAGCTCGACGCGTTCGGCGAGCTCGTGAACCTCACGTGGCGCTGGCACAAGCGCGGCAACTCGCCCACCGACGACGACTGGCGCTTCATCCACGATCTCGTGGAGGCGGCGGTGGAGCAGTGGCGTGAGCCCGATGCGGGGATCTGGGAATGGCCGACGGGCGAGAAGCACTTCGTGCACTCCAAGGTGCTGTGCTGGGGCGCCGTGGACCGCGGCCTGCGCCTGGCCGAGGAGTGCATGCGCAAGGCGCCCGAGGCGCGCTGGCGCAAGACCCGCGACGAAATCCGCGAGGCGGTGGAGAGCGAGGGCTACGACTCAGACCGCGGCGTGTTCGTGCAGGCGTTCGGCGAGAAGGACCTCGACGCCGCACTGCTGCTCCTGCCAACCGTCGAGTTCGTGGACTGGCGCGACGAGCGCATGGTCCGCACCGCGGACGCGATACGCGAGGAGCTGGACGACGACGGGCTGATCCGCCGCTACAACGTGGACGACGGGCTCGACGGCCGCGAGGGCGCGTTCCTCGCCTGCTCCTTCTGGCTCGCCGAATGCCTCGCCCACCAGCACCGCCTGGACGATGCGCGCGAGGTGTTCGACCGCGCGGTGGCGTGCGCCAACGAGCTCGGCCTCTACTCCGAGGAGTGGGATACGCGCAGCGGCCAGATGGCGGGGAACTTCCCGCAGGGCCTCACGCACCTGTCGCATATCGCCGCCGTGGTGGCGCTGCACGAGAACGCTCCGCCCGGCGAACGCTGAAGCGTCAGCACCATGACATCTCGCTTGTACCGGCGCGGGCGCGGGTAGCTACCTCGAAGCAAGCCTCGACAGAAAGCGGCAGCGAATGTCCCAAAACGTCGGAGAGTTCATCCTGAACCGCCTCAACGAGTGGGGCGTGGACAAGATCTACGGCTATCCCGGTGACGGCATCAACGGCCTGCTCGGCGCCTTCCACAAGGTGGAGAAGCCGGAGTTCATCCAGACCCGGCACGAGGAGATCGCCGCGTTTGCCGCAACCGCGCACGCGAAGTTCACGGGCGAGGTGGGCGTGTGCATGGCCACCTCGGGCCCTGGCGCCATCCATCTTCTGAACGGCCTCTATGACGGCAAGCTCGATCACCAGCCCGTGGTGGCGATCGTGGGCCAGCAGGCGCGCACCGGCCTTGGCTCCAACTACCAGCAGGAGGTCGACCTCCAGGTCCTCTTCAAGGACGTGGCCTCCGAGTTCGTGCAGTACTGCATGGCGCCGGCGCAGGCGCGCCACCTGGTTGACCGTGCGATGCGCGTGGCGATGGCGTCGCGTTCTGTCACCTGCATCATCGTGCCGGAGGACGTGCAGGAGTCGCCCTACGAGGATCCGCCGCGCTCGCACGGCTCGGTGTTCTCGTCGGTGGGCTACAAGAAGCCGCGGGTGGTCCCCGAGCCTGCGGATCTCGATGCCGCCGCCGAGGTGCTGAACAGCGGCAAGAAGGTGTCGATGCTGATCGGCGCCGGCGCGATCGGCGCGGAGAACGAGGTGGCGCAGGTGGCCGACCTGCTCGGTTGCGGCGTTGCCAAGGCCCTGAACGGCAAGGCCGCCCTGCCGGACGATCTGCCGTTCGTGACCGGCGGAATCGGCCTGCTCGGCACCAAGCCGAGCGACCACATGATGGAGAACTGCGACACCCTGCTGATGGTCGGCACGAGCTTCCCCTACTCCGAGTGGCTGCCGCCGGAGGGCCAGGCGAAGGGCGTGCAGATCGACATCGACGGCCGGCTCGTGGGGATGCGCTACCCGATGGACGTCCACCTCGTGGGCGACTCGCAGGCCACTCTGGGCGCGCTCATTCCGAAGCTCCAGCGCAAGGAGGACCGTTCCTGGCGCGAGGAGATCGAGAAGGAGGTGGCGCGCTGGTGGGAGATCCTGGACGACCGGGCGCGCCAGGAGGCGAACCCGCTCAACCCGCAGTACCTCTTCCACGAGCTCTCGCCGCGGCTGCCGGACAATTGCATCCTCACCTCCGACTCCGGCTCGGCCACCAACTGGTGGGCGCGTCACCTGAAGATGCGCTCGGGGATGAAGGCCGCGCTGTCGGGCACGCTCGCGACGATGTGCCCCGGCGTGCCGTACGCGCTGGCGGCGAAGTTCGCCTATCCCGACCGTCCGGTGATCGCGTGCCTGGGCGACGGCGCGTTCCAGATGCTCGGCATCAACACGCTGATCGACATCGCGAAGTACAAGGACCGCTTCACCAACAAGACGCTGGTGGTGCTCGTGCTGAACAACCATGACCTGAACCAGGTCACGTGGGAGCAGCGCGTGATGGCGGGCGATCAGAAGCTGGAGGCATCGCAGATGATCCCGGAGTTCCCGTACGCCCGCTACGCCGAGATGCTCGGGCTCAAGGGCATACGCGTGGACTCGCCCGATCAGGTGCCGGGCGCATGGGACGAAGCCCTCGCGGCCGACGGCCCGGTGCTCATCGAGGCGATCACGGATCCGGAGGTGCCGCCGCTTCCGCCGCACATTCGCTTCGAGCAGGCGAAGGAGATGGCGGTGGCGATGGCCAAGGGCGATCCGAACCGCGGCCACATCATCCGCGAGTCGTTGAAGGGCAAGCTGGCGGAGTTCGTGAATAGATGAGCCGTACGGTCGCGGCCCCGGACGCGGCGATCGAGCGGCTCGCCGTCTCCGCGTATGAGATTCCGACCGATGAGCCGGAGTCCGATGGCACCCTTGAGTGGGACTCCACGACCCTCGTGCTCGTGGAGGCCTCCGCCGGCGGTGAAACCGGTCTCGGGTTCACGTACTCGGACGTCTCGGCGGCCAAGCTGATCGAGGGCAAGCTCGCCGACTCGGTGAAGGGCTGCGATGCCCTCTCGCCTCAGGCGGCCTGGGCGACGATGCAGGAGACCGTGCGCAACGTAGGCCAGCAGGCGCTGTCCGCGATGGCCATCTCCGCCGTGGACATCGCGCTCTGGGACCTGAAGGCGCGGCTGCTCGGCGTGGCTCTCGCGGACCTGCTCGGGCGCTTCCACGCGCGCGTGCCGGTGTACGGCAGCGGCGGCTTCACCTCCTATTCGAACGAGCGGCTGGCGGAGCAGCTCGGCGGGTGGGCGTCACAGGGCATCCCGCGCGTGAAGCTGAAGGTGGGGCGTGATCCGAACGCGGACCCCGAGCGAGTGCGCGCCGCGCGCTCCGCGGTGGGGCCGGACGTGGACCTAATGGTGGACGCGAACGGCGCCTGGCAGCGCAAGGAGGCGCTGCGCTGGATGCAGGTGTTCGCGGAGGACTTCGGCGTGAACTACGTGGAGGAGCCGGTGACCTCAGACGACCTGGAGGGCCTGCGGTTGCTTCGCGACCGCGGCCCGGCCGGCATGAACGTGGCGGCCGGCGAGTATGGCTGGGACCTCCCGTACTTCGAGCGCATGGCGGACTGCGTGGACATCCAGCAGGCGGACGTGACGCGCTGCGGCGGGATCACCAACCTCCTGCGGGTGGACACGGTCTGCAAGGCCCGCTCGATCCCCTTCTCGGCGCACTGCGCCCCGGCCATATCGGCGCACGCCTGCTGCGCGGTGGAGACCCTCGTGCACCTGGAGTACTTCCATGACCACGTCCGCATCGAGTCGATGCTCTTCGACGGCACGCTGTCGCCGGAGAAGGGCTATCTCGAGCCGGACTCATCCCGCCCCGGGCTCGGTCTCGAGCTGCGGCGCGACGTAGCGGAGGAGTACGCGGTTTGAAGAAGGCAATGGTGAAGGCGCAGCGCAACCTGCTGCGCGGACGCTTCCAGAAGACGCTGTCGGCGCTCACCGCGGTGAGCGCCGTGGGACTCGGCTTCGAGATCTACCTCGAGCACTACAAGGGCTCGTTCGGCGACAAGTGGATGTGGACGCCGATCTTCCTCACGCCGCCGCTCACGGCGGCCGGCGTGGCCGGTGTATTCAGCGAGAAGCACGCGCGCACGAGCCTGCCGGCGGTGTCCGCCCTGTACGCGCTCGACGGCGTGATCGGCGTGATCACGCACCTGCGGGGCGTGCACCGCAAGCCGGGAGGCTTCCACGAGGCGAGCTACAACCTGATCATGGGGCCACCGCTTCTCGCGCCGGGCTCGCTCGCGCTGGTTGGCGGGATGGGATTGGTGGCTGCTGTGGCGCGGCGGGAGAAGTAGCCGTGGCCAAGCATTTTCGTGGTGGCGATGCGGGGCATCTGCCCAACCGGCAGTCGGGGGTGCCCGGTCCTCCGGATGATCTGCCTCGGCAGCGGAAGGGCACCACGCCGCAGATGTACGGGCGCTACCCGGACTGGGATGTGCTGTCCCAGATGGACCATTGGGACGAGGTCACGCGGAAGGTCGTGCTCGAGCGGGTGCAGAAGGTGCCGCCATTCCGGTTCTTCGATGAGCGCGAGCAGCACACGCTGAAGGCGTTCTCCGATCGCGTGACCGCGCAGGACCACGAGCCGCGCATCCGGGTGTTGAGCATGGTCGACGCGAAGCTCCACGCCGGGCAGCTCGACGGCTACCAGTTCGCCGACATGCCGGACGACCGCGACGTGTGGCGGATCGTGGCGCGCGGGCTCGACGAGGCGGCGCAGGAGGCGGGCGCGCACGACTTCGGCGCGCTCTCACCCGAGGCGCAGCGCCAGATCGTGGGCCGCTTTGCCGATGGCAACCTCCAGGGCGGCGCCTGGGAGGAGGTGGACGTGTCGAACGCGTGGAGCGTGGTCACACGCCACATCCTGTCGGCCTTCTACTCGCACCCGTGGGCGTGGAACGAGATCGGCTTCGGCGGTCCCGCCTACCCGCGCGGGTACGCGGCGCTGGGCGTCGGCACCAAGGAGCACTGGGAGCCGGATCCCGCGTACGAGAAGGACCCGGTGACCGACACGCAGGAGCGCGGGCTCGAGTGAAGGCTCCGCGCAGCTTCTTCAAGGGGTCGATCCGGCCCCCCGAGAACGACTCCGCGTTCATCCTGCACCCGCACAAGCGCGGGGTGCCGAACATCGATCGCATGGCGCACTACCGCGACGACGACGAGGTGGACCTGCTGATCATCGGCTGCGGTGCCGGCGGCGGCACGCTGGCGCAGCGGCTCGCGCGCCGCGGCTGGCGCGTTGTGGTGCTCGAGCGCGGCCCCTTCTGGGACCCGGACCGCGACTGGGTGTCCGACGAGGCGGGCTCGCACAAGCTGTTCTGGACAGACAAGCGCATCGTCGGCGGCAGCGACCCGGTGCAGATGGGCAAGAACAACTCAGGCCATGGCGTGGGTGGCTCGATGGTCCACTACGCCGGCTACGCGCCGCGCTTCCACCCCTCCGACTTCGAGACATATACACGCGACGGCGTGGGCGCGGACTGGCCGATCAGCTACTGGGACCTCAAGCCCCACTACGAGCGCTGCGAGGCCGAGCTTCCGGTGGCCGGGCAGCACTGGCCGTGGGGCGACCCTCACGGCTACCCGATGGGCCCGCACCCGATCGGGGGCTCGGCGGCGGTCGCGTGGAAGGGCGCCGAGGATTGCGGCATCGAGATGCGGGTGGGTCCCGTGGCGATCACCAACGGTGCCTTCGGCAACCGCCCGCACTGCATCTACCGCGGCTTCTGCCTCGAGGCGTGCAAGGTGAACGCGAAGGGCAGCCCGCTCGTCACGCACGTGCCGGACGCGATCGAGCACGGAGCCGAGATCCGCGCCGACTGCATGGTGGTGCGCATCGAGCTCGACGAGTCGAGCGGGCGCGTGACCGGAGCCACCTACCTGCACGAAGGGAGCGAGCGCTTCCAGCGCGCGGCCGCGGTGGCCGTGGCCGGCTACTCGATCGAGACGCCGCGGCTGCTCCTCAACTCCAAGAGCTCGCGCTTCCCGAATGGCCTGGCGAACAACAACGACCAGGTGGGGCGCTACGTGATGGTGCAGGGCGCGTCCCAGACCGCCGCGCGCTTCTCCGAGCCGATGCACATGTACAAGGCGCCGCCGCCTGAGGTGTCATCGGAGCAGTTCTACGAGACCGACGAGTCGCGAGGGTTCGCGCGCGGGTTCAGCATCCAGACCGTCTCCCCCATGCCGATCGGCTGGTCCGAGCACGTGATCGCCGACGGCCACTGGGGCTACGCGCTGCGCGAGTACATGCGCGACTACATCCACTGGACCGTCCTCGGCGTGCTGAACGAGCTCCTGCCGCACCCCGAGAACCGCGTGACGCTCACCGACGAGCTCGACCAGTTCGGCATGCCGATCCCGCGCTTCGACTATTCGCAGAGCGACAACGACAGGGCGAACATCGCCTACTCGAAGAAGGTGATCGAGGAGATCTGGGAGCACGCCGAGGCGCAGGACACGCTGACGATCGACCGCTACGCGCACCTCGTGGGCGGCTGCCGCATGGGCGACGACCCGGACAAGAGCGTGGTGAACGCCGACCACCAGTCGTGGGAGGTGCCGAACCTCTTCATGGCCGACGGCAGCGTGATGCCCACGCAGGGGTCGGCCAACCCGGCGCTGACGATCATGGCGCTGGCCTCGCGGCTGGCGGAAAGGCTCGCAGGTAAGAGGGTGGACACGCAGGGGTTGAGGGCGGTCACGACGGGGTAGAGGAAGCCCGGTTTGGACACTCGGGGGCGAGACCTGAGGGGTACTGGCGCCGGCAAGGCGGTTTCGTCAGCGCGCCGGATCGTCCTCCTCGCCGGGCTGGCCTGCGTGCTGCTGCTTCTCGCCGGCTGCGGCCAGAGTCAGGGCGGCCAATCGACCCTCCATCCCGGGAGCGACGGCACCCGCAAGATCGCGCATCTGTTCTGGGGCATGCTCGCGGCCGCCGCGGTGGTGTTCGCCGGAGCGGTGGTGCTGCTCGCGCTCTCCTACAGGCGGCGCAACCGCGAGGGCATCCCGATGGTGGAGAACGAACACGCCGTCTCGAACGGGCTCGTGGTGGCGTTCGGGATCGTCATCCCGGTGGTCTGCCTCGTCATCCTGTTCGCCATCGCGGACATCGGCGTGGTGAAGGCCACGTCTGCCCCGGCGAAGGGCCAGACGAAGATGAACATGACCGTGATCGCCCACCAGTGGTTCTGGGAGGTGCGCTATCCCGGCACGACGGCCGCGACCGCGAACGAGATCCACATCCCGGTGAAGACGCCGGTGAACGTGACGCTCAAGACCGATGACGTGATCCACAGCTTCTGGGTTCCGGAGCTGAACAAGAAGGTGGACACCATCCCGGGGCACCCCAACACGATCGAGCTCTACGCCGACCGCGTGGGGGTGTACCGCGGCCAGTGCGCGGAGTTCTGCGGCCTCCAGCACGCGAACATGGCGATGGCTGTGTACGCGGACCCGCCGGCCAAGTTCAAGGCGTGGCTCGCGAACATGTCTCGGCCGGTCGCGACACCCACGACCCCGCAGGCCAAAGCCGGGGAGCAGGTGTTCCTAACGCAGCAGTGCGCGAGCTGCCACACGATCCGCGGCACAGCGGCACGCGGCACCATTGGCCCCGACCTCACCCACCTCCAGACCCGCAACACGCTCGCGGCGCTGACCATCCCCAACCGCAAGGGCTACCTGGGTGGATGGGTGCTCGACCCGCAGCACATCAAACCCGGCAACAAGATGCCGGGTCTCAACCTCTCCGGGCCGCAGTTTCAGAACCTGCTCTCGTTCCTCGAGGGGCTGAAGTAGATGGCGACTGTCACGCACCCCGAGGCCCTCCGCCGCATCAACCGCCTTGAGCGGATCTGGGAGGAGCGATCCGGTGTGCTCGGCTGGCTTACGACCACCGACCACAAGCGAATCGGGATCCTCTACCTGTTCACCTCGCTCCTGTTCTTCGCGGCGGGGGGTACCGAGGCGCTGCTGGTCCGAACTCAGCTGATCACGCCAAACGGCTCCACGCTCGGGCCTGCCGCCTTCAACACCACCATGACGATGCACGGCGTGACGATGATCTTCCTGTTCGTCATCCCGATCTCCACGGGTGCGTTCGGCAACTACCTGCTGCCGCTGATGATCGGAGCGCGCGACATGGCGTTCCCGCGCCTGAACGCCTTCTCCTATTGGGTCTTCCTCGGCTCCGGGCTGTTCATGTACGTCGGCGTGGTCACCGGACACGGGCCGAACGCCGGCTGGTTCGACTATGTGCCTCTCGCTTCGCGCACCTACAACCCCGGGTCGGCCATTGACTTCTACGCGCTCGGTCTGATCTTCAATTCGATCTCGTCCACCGCGGCCGCCATCAACTTCATCGTCACGATCTTCAAGCTGCGCGCGCCGGGCATGTCCCTCAACCGCATGCCGCTGTTCTGTTACGCCTTCCTCGCGGTGTCGTTCGCGCTGGTCTTCGCACTACCGGCGCTGAGCATTGACTGCGTGTTCCTGGAACTCGACAGGCGGCTCGGGTTCAACTTCTTCAACGTCGGGCACGGCGGCAACGTGCTGCTGTGGCAGCACCTGTTCTGGATCTTCGGTCACCCCGAGGTCTACATCATCATCCTGCCGGCGTTCGGGATCGCCACCTCGATCATTCCCACGTTCACGCGCAGGCGGATGGTCGCATTCCCGATGGTGGCGCTTGCCGAGATCCTGGTGGCCTTCATTGGCTTCGGCGTGTGGGCCCATCACATGTTCGCCGTCGGCCTCTCCACGATCACGACGGTCTACTTCGCCGCGGCGTCGATGATCGTCGTGATCCCGAGCGCCATCCAGCTCTTCGCGTGGCTAACCACGCTTGTCACGGGCAGGCCATCGTTCAAGACGCCGCTGCTCTGGATCATCGGCTTCATCGTGTTCTTCATCATCGGCGGTCTGTCCGGGATCATGTTCGCGGCGATCCCGTTCGACCAGCAGCTGACGGACACCTACTTCGTCGTCGCGCACTTCCACTTCATCATCTTCGGGGCGGCCGTCTTCCCGCTGCTAGGCGGGCTCTACTACTGGTTCCCCAAGGTCACGGGGCGGATGTACCACGAGGGCCTCGGGCAGGCGAGCTTCTGGATCACTTTCCTGGGCTCGGCGCTGACCTTCTTCCCCATGCACATCGTGGGCCTGCTGGGCATGCCAAGGCGCGTCTACACATATCCGGCGAACGTGGGCTGGCACCCGTACAACCTGTCGGAGACGATCGGCTCCTACATCCTCGCGGCCGGGCTCGTACTGCTCGTCGTGAACCTCGTGTGGAGCTACTTCCGCGGCGTCGCCGCAGGACCTGACCCGTTCGGCGGCGCAACGCTCGAGTGGTCGATCCCATCGCCGCCGCCGGACTACAACTTCGCCGTCATACCGACGATCTCGAGCGCCTATCCGATGTGGGATCCGGAGGACCGCGAGCACGACGTGCACAAGCTGAACCGCGGCGAGATGGTCCTCGAGCAGGGGCACGAGACACCGGCCAGCACAGTCCTCGACGGCTATTTCGACGAGGTGCTCGACATGCCGTCGAACTCGCCCTGGCCGGTGATCACCGCGCTCATGATCACGGGCGTCTTCGCGATGATCCTCACCGGTCACCTCGTGGCCATGTCCGTGTTCCTCGCCCTGGTCGCGGCTTCACTTGTGGGATGGCATAGCGTGGAGCCGCAGGAGGCGTAGATGTCCGAGGTCACGCGCAGCATGGAGGCCACCAGTGGAGCCACCGCCGCGCGGGTGGCGCGCCGACGCGTGGCCGTGCCGAACGGCGTGTGGGGCGCGGCGCTCTTCATCGCCACCGAGGCGGCGCTGTTCGGCACCCTGTTCGCCACCTACTACTACCTCCGATTCAACGCGCCGCATTGGCCCCCGCCGGGCGTGGAGAACCCGAAGGTGCTGTTGCCGGTGATCCTCACCGCCATCCTCGTGTCCACCACGATCCCGGTGTTCTTCGCGGGCCGGGCCGCGCACGCCGGGAATGCGCGTCTCGCCTGGATCCTCTTCTTCGTCGCGCTGCTCATTCAGGGCGGCTACTTCGGGGTGCAGGTCCACGAGTTCCTCAGCGACCTTCACAAGTTCCCGCCCTCGGAATCGGCGTACGCATCGATCTACTTCACGCTCCTCGGCGCCCACCATGCGCACGTGGTGGTGGGAATGCTCATCGAGTTGTGGGTGCTGGGCAAGCTGCTCGGCGGCCTCACCAACTACCGGCTGATCGGCGTGCGGGTGGCCACCTACTACTGGTACTTCGTCAACCTGCTGGCGATCGGCGTGCTGCTCACGCAGATCTATCCATCGCTATGAAGGCGGACCGGAAACTCGAGTTCACGATGTGGCTCGGAGTGCTCGGCGCGCCGATCGTGTGGGCATGCCAGCACGTGTTCGGCTTCGGCGTGACGCAAGCGGGCTGCAGCATCGGCAGCAAAAGCTGGAACGTCCCGATCGACACCTGGACGGCGGTGGCCACGTCTGTGGCGGGTGCGCTGGCGATCACGGGCCTCGTGGCCTCGGTGCTCGCGTATCGGGCGGTGACCGACGCCGACATCGACGCCGACCCGCCCGGCGGGCGCATCTACTTCATGTCGATCTGCGGGATCGTCATCAGCCCGCTTTTCCTGGCGATCATCCTGATGAGCGGGATCGGAACGCTCATCCTGCCGAACTGCCATCAGGGATGAGGGCGCGCGCGACATCCGCTGCCGCGGTGGCGGCGCTCGTAGCGGCTCTCGCCGTAGGCTGCGGAGCGGGCACGAAGCCCGAGGTCGTGTCCGGCGCGAGCGTGAGCCAGGGTCACGACCTGATCGCCCACTTCGGCTGCGGCGCGTGTCACCAGATCGGCGGCGTGTCGGGTGCCGACGGCCACGTGGGCCCACCGCTCAAGAACTTCAAGAAGAGCATCCCGTTCATCGTCGGGAAGCTGCCCAACACGCCGGCCAACGCGGCCCGCTGGATCGAGAACCCTCAGGCGATCCTGCCGCAGGGCATCATGCCCAACCTCGGCGTGACCCCCCAGCAGGCGCGTGACATCGCCGCCTACCTGTACACGCAATGAGACGAGCGCGGATCGCCATAGCGGCCACCCTGCTCGCGCTGGCGCTCGCCGCGGTTGCGTACGGGCAGCTGCCGAGCGGAATCTCGCGGCCCAGCAACGAGCAGAACCTGTCGCAGCAGCAGCTCGGGGAGCAGCTCTACGCGGGCAACTGCGCCACCTGTCACGGGATCGCCGGCCGCGGGATACCCGAGGCCACCGGCACGCGCGGGGCGGGCAACGTCAAGGGCCAGGGCCCGTCCCTGATAGGCGTCGGCGCCCAGGCGGCCGACCTGTACCTCACCACAGGCTTCATGCCGCTCAGCAACCCGCACGAGCAGCCCTGGCGATCGCGCGTGCTCTTCAACCGCAGGGAGCTGTCGGCGCTCACTCAGTACGTGGCGTCGCTCGGCAAGGGCCCCCCAATCCCGCACCCGAACCCGGCGTCGGGGAATGTCTCCGAGGGACTGCACCTCTTCACCTCGCACTGCGCCGGCTGCCACCAGGTGGTGGCCGAGGGCGGGTACGTGACCGACGCGCGCGTGCCGCTGATCAAGCTCGACACTGCGACGCAGATCGCGGAGGCGGTGCGGGTGGGCCCCTACCTGATGCCCAAGTTCTCGAAGAAGTACATCTCCGACCGCCAGCTCAACTCGATCATCGCCTACCTCGAAGCGTCCAAGCAGCCGCGTGACATAGGCGGCTGGGGGATCGGGCACATCGGCCCCGTGCCGGAGGGGCTGATCACGTGGTTCATCGCGGCGGTCGCGCTGATCGCGCTGTGCGTGCTGATCGGAGAAAGGTTGCGGGGGACGGCATGAGACGGCTGAGGGTGTTCTCGTTCGTATTCGGCGCGCTGGCCGGCGCAGTGACCGGCAAGGGCAGGCGCAAGCGAATAGTGGCGGAGGGCTCGACTTCGCCGGGGGCGGAACTGGCTCTCGTGGGCCTGCTGCTCCTCTCGGCGATCTTCTCCGTGGGCTTCGTCGTAGTGCTCGCCACGGGAAGCTGGCCGATGCGGACGCAGTACGAGGGAATCGCCCTTGGCGGATCGCTGCTCCTGATGGGTCTCGCGCTCGTCCTCCTCAGCAAGCGGCTCATCGTGACCGAGGAGCTCGAAGAGGACTATCCCGAGCCCGAGCATCCGATCGAGCAGGGCGAGGTGGCTCAGATCGTGCGGGAGAGCGGCAGCCGCTTCACCCGCAAGCGGCTGGTGCAGGGAGCCGCCGCGGCAGCGGCCGGCGCCCTCGGGGTGGCGGCGATCGCGCCGGCGATCTCGTTCGGTCCAGCTTTCGACCCGTTCGAGCTGAACTGGACCCCGTGGCGGCGGGGCAAGCGCCTGCTGAGCGAAGACGGGGCGCCCATCAAGGCCTCCGACATCGAGATGGAGACCTTCTACACGGCCTACCCCGAGCACTCGGCGCGCGACAACATCGCCGCGCCCGTGGTGATCATCCGGCTCCAGCCGAGCGCGCTGAGGCTGCCGCGCTCGCGCCGCAACTGGGCTCCGCAGGGCATTTTGGCGTACTCGAAGATCTGCACCCACGCGGGCTGTGCCATCGCGCTCTATCGCAAGCCCACCTTCCCACCGACTCAACCAGAGCCCGCGCTGGTCTGTCCCTGTCACTACTCGACCTTCGATCCCGCAAGAGCAGGGAAGGTGCTGTTCGGCCCCGCCGGCCGCAACCTCCCGCAACTCCCGCTGATGATCGACAGCGCGGGCCACCTGCGCGCGGCGGGCAACTTCTCCGGCCCGGTCGGCCCGTCGTGGTGGGGCGTGCGCATGAAGGGCCCGATCACCCAGGACCGCTGATGATCCGCAGAGCCGTCCGCTTCCTCGACTCGCGCAGCGGCGCCGCGCCGTTCCTCAAGGCGACGCTGCGCTACCTCTTCCCCGACCACTGGTCGTTCCTGCTCGGCGAGGTGGCGCTGTACGCGTTCATCGTGCTCGTGGCCACCGGCACCTACCTCACGTTCTTCTTCCATCCGAGCCTGGCGGACACCGTCTACCACGGCACGTACGCACCGCTGCAGGGACAGAAGATGAGCGAGGCCTACAAGTCGGTGGTGGACATCTCGTTCCACGTCAAGGCCGGCCTGCTCATTCGCCAGACGCACCATTGGGCCGCCAACGTGTTCGTGGCGGCGATCGTCCTACATCTCATCCGCATCTTCTTCACGGGCGCCTTCCGGAAGCCCCGCGAGCTCACCTACATCATCGGCATCCTCATGCTGTTCGCCACGCTTCTCGAGGGCTACGCCGGCTACTCGATGGTGGACGACCTGCTCTCGGGAATGGGGCTCGCGATCGGGTACGGGGTGGCGCTCTCGCTCCCGTTCGTCGGCGGCAATCTCGCCCTGCTCGTCTGGGGCGCTCCCTATCCGGGCGACCCGTCGTTCGAGTCGCGCCTGTTCATCGCCCACGTGTTCATCCTCCCGGTGCTGATCGGCACGATGATCGCGGTGCACCTCACGCTGGTGGCCTCGCGGCACCACACGCAGTTCCGCAAGGAGAGACGGGCCACCAACCGCAAGCTGATCGGGGTGCCCACCTTCCCCGGCCAGGCGCCGCGCTCGCTCGGGCTCATGCTCGGCGTGGCGGGACTCCTGTTTCTCCTCGGCGGCCTGATCCAGATCAACCCGATCTGGCTGTGGGGTCCCTATCACCTGGCCGAGGGCACCAACGGCGCGCAGCCCGACTGGTACCTCGGCTGGCTGATCGGCGCGCTGCGGCTCGTCCCGCACTTCGACGTGACGATCGGCAACTACACCCTCGTCCCGAACCCGTTCTGGGGCGGCGCCCTGTTCCCGCTGATCGTGATGGGCGTGCTCCTGGCGTGGCCTTGGCTCGAGCGGCGCTTCACCCCGCAGCGGGGCTTCCACAACCTCCTCGACCGCCCGCGCGACGCGCCCGGGCGCACCGCGTTCGGGGTCGCGTTCCTGCTCTGGGTGTTCCTGATCTTCTTCGCCGGCGCTGCCGACCGGATCTACCTGTTCCTCGGCTGGAGCTATCAGGAGCAGATCTGGATCTACCGGGGGCTCGTATGGGTGCTGCCGGTCGTTGCATTTTTCGTAACCCGCAGCGTCTGCCGCGAGCTGCAGTCGATAGAGAAGGTCGAGGCGGTTCGCGAGGCCGCCGAGGCAGAGGCCCAGGCCGCCAACGCGTAAGGGGAACCCAGGCGTCGGCCAGCTGACGTCAGCCCCTGTGCTGGGCGCCGGGCCGGGGCTAGACTCGCCACCGAGTGGCGGTGCCCGCGTGCGAACGATGAGAGGACGGTCCAGGCGCGCCGCCGGCGCGCTCGCCGCCTTGCTCGTGTCCGCGCTTGCGATGCGAGTCGTGGTCGGTGGCCATGGCCAGCTCGGGCAGGCGGCGCAGCTGGTGTCCCATCCCCTGCTCGGCTGGGTTTCGGTGGCCGTCGTATGCGAACTCCTCTCTTACGTGGCGTACGCGGCCGGTCAGCGCCGGCTCCTTAACGCGGTGGGTCGGCCGCTGAGTCTCCGCTGGCTCGCCTCGCTGTCCGTGGCGGCGCAGTGCCTCAGCAACTTCCTTCCGGCCGGCTACGTGCTGGCGAACCTCCTCAACTTCCGCGAGCTGCGCCGCCGCGAGCTGAAGAGCAGCGAGACCGCGTGGGTGCTGCTCATGAGTTCCCTGCTGTACGTCGGCGCCCTGGGCGTGCTCGCGATCGCCGGCAGCCAGATCGCCGGGAGCCGGGACGGGCCGGCCGTAGCCGACCTTCGGCTCGCCGCCTGCGCCGCTCTTGCGCTGGCGCTCCTGTGCGGCGTCGCAGCGCTGCTGCTCGCACGGCGGGGGCAGCTCGAACGCCTTCTGGGACAGCGCGGAGGGCGTCTGGGCGCACGTCTGTCTCGCATGAAGCTCACTAGACGGGATGTGACCGCTTCCAGCGGTTTCTTTCTCGGCGGCTGGGCGGCCGACGCGGCGTGTCTTGCCGCCACGTTCTACGCGGTCGGGGGAACCCCGCCGTGGGGCGTCTTCCTCATGGGCTACTGCGCAGCGCAGCTGGTTTCGTTCCTGCCGATAACGCCCGGCGGCCTGGGACTGGTCGAGGGGAGCCTCGCGCTCACGCTCGCCGCGGGCGGAGTGGCCGGACGGCACGTGCTCGCCGCCGTCCTGCTCTACAGGCTGATCAGCTACTGGGGCACGCTGCCCGCCGGTGCGCTCGGCTACCTCGCCGTGCGCCGGAATGGCGCGCGGCTGGCGGAGCCGCTGCCCGAAGCCGCCCCGCTCGAACTCGCCGGCGCCGCGCCCGCACCCTGAGCGCCGCGGTCATCGGGGTGACAATGCCCTGCGGCGCGCGGGTGCTTTCAGGGCATCAAGGGGCGCGTGAGAGTCCACAGAGGCCGCTCGGCGAGGCGGCGCGTGCTCTGCGTCGCGCCCGCGTACACGCATTCATTCGGCACCTTCGACCATGCCTTCCCACTGCTCGGAGTGAGGGCGTTCATGCCGTGCCAGGGGATCCTGACGGTGGCTGGTCACCTGCCCGCGCACTGGGACGTGCGCTTCGTGGACGAGAACGTGGCCCCGCTCGACGACGAGGATCTCCGCTGGGCCGACGTGGTGATGACCACGGGCATGCATGTGCAGCGTGCTCGCATCGATGCGCTGGTGCGGCGGGCGCGCGCGGCGGGCGCCCTGACGGTGCTCGGCGGCCCGTCCGTCTCCGGCGAGCCGGCGTGGTACCCGGAGCCGGACATCCTCCACGTGGGCGAGCTGGGCGATGCCACCGACCAGATCGTCGCCCGCCTCGAGCGGAGCGTCGCGCCGCCCGAGGAGCAGGAGGTCTACGTGACCGAGGACCGGCTGCCGCTCGAGGAGTTCCCGATGCCGGCGTACCACTTTCTCCACATGCGCGACTACCTGATCGCCAGCGTGCAGTGGTCGAGCGGCTGCCCGTATCGCTGTGAGTTCTGCGACATCCCGGAGCTGTACGGCCGCAAGCCGCGGGTGAAGTCACCCGCGCGCGTGACGGCGGAGCTGGACGCGATCCTCGCAAATGGCAATCCGGGGGTCGTCTACTTCGTGGACGACAACTTCGTCGGCAATCCGAAGGCCGCCGTCGAGCTGCTCGAGGAGCTGGTGCGCTGGCAGGAGGAGCGCGGGTTCCCCGTGGCCTTCTGCTGCGAGGGAACGCTCAACGCCGCCAAGCGGCCGCGGATCCTGGCGCTGATGAGGGAGGCGAACTTCCAGACGATCTTCTGCGGCATCGAGACGCCGGACAAGGAAGCGCTGCGCGAGATGAAGAAGACGCAGAACGCGACGCTCGAGATCATCGACGCCGTGGAGACCTTCAACTCGTACGGCCTCGAGGTGGTGTCCGGGATCATCGTCGGGCTCGACTCCGACACGCCCGACAGCTACGACGCGATCCTCGAGTTCATCGACGCATCGCAGATCCCGCTGCTCACGATGAACGTGCTCTACGCCCTTCCACGCACGCCGCTGTGGCGCAGGCTCGAGGAGGCCGGGCGGATCTTGGACGAGCCGGGACGCGTGTCGAACGTGGACTTCCTGCTGCCTTACGACACGGTCCTCGAAGGGTGGCGCAGGCTGGTGCGCGGAGCGTACGAGCCGGCCGCCGTGCTCGGCCGCTTCCGGCATCAGATCGTCCACACCTATCCCAACCGGCGCGAACTGCCCAACAGCCGTGCCCGTCTGAACGCGGCCAACATCAAGCGTGGCCTCGCGATCACCGGCCGGATGCTGTGGAACATCGGACTGCGCTCGGACTACCGGCGCGAGTTCTGGCGCACGGCGGCATTCGCGCTCCGCCGCGGCCAGATCGAGGGGCTCATCAACGCCGCGATGGTGTCGCACCACCTGATCTCCTTCTCGCGCGAGGCCGTGCGAGACGGCGGCGAGGCGGCGTTCTACAGCCCCGACACGCCCGTGCCGACCGCCTCGCGCTCACCGCGCACCGCGGCGAGCAACGGCGGCGAGTCGATCGCCGGGCCCTCGCCCTCGAGCCACGTGTCGAGGTCCGGCGCCTGAAGCCGGGCACGGCCGAGCAGCACCACGAGCGCGGAGATCGCGGCGCCCGCCACGGCTATGCCGAGGCAGATCCAGATCGCAGTCTTGGTGCCGGACCGCGGGTTGCCGCCGACGGTCTGCGCCACGTGCAGCAGGATCGGCCCCACCATGAACGCGGCCACGCCGCGCAGCAGCTCGATCAGAGCGAACACGCGGGGCAGCTGCTCGTTCTTCAGGGAGAAGCCCGCGGCGAACAGCGCGGGCGACACGGACGCTCCCACGCCGAGCCCCACGAGCCCGGAGCCCACCAGCACGATCGCATCGCTCCCGCTCGTGACGCCGGTGAACACGGCCGCCCCGGCGGCCAGCGTGAGCAGCCCGAGGAACGCGAGCAGCGGCACGAACCGCGTGCGGAAGATCAGCCCGAACAGCATGGCTGTTGCGACCGCGCCTCCGAACTCGGGCCAGAAAAGCATGCCGAGGTGGGTGGGCGACATCTTCGTCTGGAGCGCCATCTGCACCAGCTCCACGATCGCAACGGAGGCGGCCCCGGCCGTGATCGCCACTACGATGCCGGCGACCGGAAAGGTGCTCGATAGCGAGCGCATCGGCATCAGCGGGTTCTCCGCTAGGTACTCGTACGCCACGAGCACGAACACGAGCGCGAGGCCGCCGAGCAGCGGGATCAGCACGATCGGGCTGACGAACGGATGGGTCTCCAGCTCGGACGCGCCGAAGAACACGGCCGCGCAGCCAACCCCGGCCAGGCCCTGCGCCACCCAGTCCCACGGGGCGCTCCTGTCCTGCGGCTCCTGGTCCTCGAACGTGAGCACCACGAACAGCAGCGCCAGCGCACCCACGCCCGCCACGATCCAGAAGAGCGGCCGCCATGCGCTCGCCCCCGCCTGAACCCCGCCGATCACGGGGCCGAGCGCCACCGCGCCGAAGATGCCCATGTTCATGGTCGCGCCGGTCCACGGCATCTTCGATGACGGCCAGCCGATCACGAGCGGCGGCACGGCGGCGATCAGCATCAGGCTGGTGCAGAGGCCCTGCACGATGTGGCCGGCTATGAACAGCCCGGGCGTCCAGGCTCCTGCCGCGAGCACGGAGCCGATCACGAACAGCAGGGCGTAGCCGAGCAGCATGCGCCGCCCGCGCAGGTGAACAGCGAACTGCACGGCCGCCACGGTGCCGAACGCATAGGCGGCGTTGGCCATGCCGAAGGTGAGCTGCATGGCCTGCTGGCTGAGCCCCAGGCTCTTCGAGATGAGCGGAGTGAGCGGCGTGAGCGCCGTGCTGAGAACCAGGTACGGGACGAGCGCACACAGCACGAGCGCCACAGCAGCCGGGTAGCTGTTGGCGAGGGGGCCCTTGAAGCGCACCAGCACCACCTACCCGGTGGCCCTCGGCGCAATCGCGCTCAGGTCAGGTTGCGTCGATCAGGCGGTCGAGCCGGATCGGCAGCTCACGCACCCGCTTGCCCGTGGCGTGGTGTACGGCGTTCGCGATCGCGGCCGCGGTGCCGACGATGCCGATCTCGCCGATTCCCTTCGACCCCATGGGGTTGAGCTCGGGGTCGTCCTCGTCCAGCCAGGCGGCCTCGATGTTCACCACGTCCGCGGCGGACGGCACGTGGTACTGCGCGAGATCGCGGTTGAGGTAATCGCCGAACTCGCGGTCCATCACGCTCTCCTCGTGGAGCGCCATGCCCATGCCCATCGTCATGCCGCCGATGAACTGCGAGCGCGCCGTCTTCGGATTGATGATGCGGCCCACCGCGAACACGCCCAGCAGCCGCGGCACGCGCACCTCGCCGCTGTCCGAGTCCACGCGCACCTCGGCGAACTGCGCGCCGAAGCCGTGGCGCGCGAGCTTCTTCTGCTGCTCGATCTCCTCGGAGGTGTCCGCGTGAGCCTCGGCGGGCAGCTCACCGGCCTCGAGCCTCGCGCGCAGCGCCTCGCACGCACGCACCACCGCGGTGCCCCACGATGCGGTGCCCATCGACCCGCCGGCCACGCCCGCCTTGGGCAGCGCGCTGTCGCCGATCTCCACGTGCACCCGCTCCGTGCTCGTGTGCAGTGCGTCCGCGGCTATCTGCGTGAGCGCCGTGCGCGCGCCCGTGCCGATGTCGGCGGCGCCCACGCGCACGACGAAGCTGCCATCCGCCTCCGCGCGGGCGCTCGCCTCTGCCGCGCGGCGGTAGGCGGGGTAGGTGGAGGCCGCGACGCCGGTGCCCACGAGCCAGCGGCCGTCGCGCCGCGCCCCGGGCGCAGGGTCGCGGTCCGCCCAGCCGAAGCGCTGCGCGCCCTCGCGCAGGCAGCCCACGAGGTTGCGGGAGCTGAACGGCGTCTCGCCGTCCTCCGGGTCCACCTGAGCGTCATTGCGCACGCGCAGCTCGATCGGGTCGATCCCGCATGCGATCGCCAGCTCGTCCATCGCCGACTCGAGGGCGAACATGCCCGGGCACTCGCCGGGCGCGCGCATCCAGGACGGCGTGGGAACGTCGAGCCGCGCGAGCTTGTGCGTGGTGAGGCGGTTGGGAGCGGCGTACATCACGCGCGTGACCACCGCGGTCTGCTCGGCAAATTCCTTCAGGGTCGACGTCTGCTCCACAACCTCGTGCGAGATGGCGGTGAGGCGGCCGTGGGCATCCGCGGCGAGGCGCATGCGCTGGATCGTGGGCGTGCGGTAGCCCGTTACGGCGAACATCTGCTGGCGCGTGACGGCCACCTTCACCGGGCGCTCAACCACCCGCGCGGCAATCGCGGCAAGGATCGCCTGTGGCCGCGGCGTGCCCTTCGAGCCGAAGCCGCCACCGACGTGTGGCGAGATCACGCGCACGCGCTCCGTTGGCAGGTCGAACACCTTCGCGATGGCGTCGCGATGCGCGGGCGCGCCCTGGTTTGAGTCGTAGAGAAGGAGGTCGCCGCCCTGCCAGAGCGCCATGGTCGCGTGCGGCTCCATCGGATTGTTGTGGAAGGCGGGCGTGCGGTAGGTCACGTCCACGCTCGCGGACGCGGAAGCCAGCGCGCCGTCAACGTCGCCCTTCTCGAGCTCGGCGGGGAAGCTGGGATTGACCTTCTCCGGCGTGTAGAGCTTCGGGTGGTCCTCGCGCAGGATCACGTCGTGCGGCTCATCGTCGTACTCGATGCGCAGGAGCCGCGCGCCCTCCCGCGCGCTCTCGGGCGTCTCCGCCACCACCGCCGCCACGTACTGGCCGCGGTACGCCACGCGGCGAGACTGGAAGAGCGCCAGCTCGCCGTCGGCGTCATCCGCCAGCTTGGGCACGTTGTCGTTCCAGATGACGGCGATCACCCCCGCGTGGGCGAGGGTCTCGGTCGCGTCCAGCGAGCGGATCTCGCCGCGTGCGATCCACGCCTGCACGGGCTCGGCGTAGGCCACGTTGTCCGCCTGGTACTCGTACGCGTAGCGAGCCTCCCCCGTCACCTTCTCGCGCCCCTCGATGCGGCTGCGCGGCGTGCCGATGGCCTGCGTGAGGGTGTCCGTCGCGGTCATGCGCCGCAGAGCTCCGTGAGCGTTCGCACGATCACCGCGCGCGCGAGCGGCACCTTGAACGCGTTGTCGCGCAACGGCCGCGCCTGCTCGAGCTCGGCGCCGGCAGCGGCGGCGAAGCTGTCCTCGGTGGCGGGCTGCCCGCGCAGCGCCTCCTCGGCCCGCTCGGCACGCCACGGCGCGTGCGCCACGCCGCCGAGAGCGAGCCGGCAGTCGCGCACCACGCCATCGGCCACATCCACCGCGGCTGCCACGGATACCACCGCAAACGAGAAGGCGGCTCGGTCGCGCACCTTGCGGTAGGTGGAGGTGGAGGCGAAGGCCAGCGGCGGGAGCTCCACCGCCGTGATCAGGTCCCCCGGCTCGAGCACCGTGTCACGCTGCGGCTCGTCACCCGGCAGGCGGTGGAGCGAGCGCAGCGGGATGGTGCGCGCGCCATCGGCGCCCTGCACCTCCACCTCCGCGTCGAGCGCCACCAGCGCCACGGCCATGTCGGACGGGTGCGTGGCGACACAGGAGTCCGAGTGACCGATGATCGCGAGGTTGCGATGGTCGCCCTCGATGGCCGGACAGCCTGAGCCCGGCGCGCGCTTGTTGCACGGTTTCGAAATGTCCTGGAAGTACGAGCAGCGCGTGCGCTGCAGCAGATTGCCGCCCACGGTGGCGAGGTTGCGCAGCTGCCCGGACGCACCGGAGAGGAGCGCGAGGGCGAGCAGTGGGTAGCGCTCGCGCACTCGGCGGTCCGCCGCCAGCTCGCTGTTGCGCACCGCCGCCCCGATGCGCAGCCCGCCGTCCGGCGTGTCCTCGATCGCGCGCAGCGGCAGGCGCGACACGTCGATCAGAGCGTCCGGCGTCTCCACCCCCAGCTTCATCAGGTCCACGAGGTTGGTCCCGCCGCCCAGGTACCGCGCGCCCTTGCCGCGTTCCCGCAGCGCCTCCACCGCGGCGGATGCGTCCTCGGCGCGCTCGTATGCGAACGGCCTCACGAGGCGGAGTCCGCGATCGCCGGCACGATGTTCATGTACGCGCCGCAGCGGCAGATGTTGCCGCTCATGCGCTCACGGATCTCCTCGTCGGTGAGGTCGCTCCGCCCCGCGCCGAGGTGGGGCGACACCGCGCTCGGCCAGCCGGCGTCCAGCTCGGAGAGCATGCCCACGGCGGAGCAGATCTGGCCGGGCGTGCAGTAGCCGCACTGGAACGCGTCGTGCTCGATGAACGCCGCCTGGAGGGGATGAAGCTCGCCGTCGCGCGCGAGCCCCTCCACCGTCACGATCTCGGCGCCGTCGTGCGCCACCGCCAGGGCGAGGCAGCTGTTCGCGCGCATGCCGTCGATCAGGATCGTGCACGCGCCGCACTGGCCGTGGTCGCAGCCCTTCTTCGATCCGGTCAGATCGAGCCGCTCGCGCAACACGTCGAGCAGCGTCGCGCGCGTGTCCACCTCGAGCCGGTGCTCCTCGCCGTTGACCGTGAGGCTGATCTCCACCAGCCCATGATTGCGCACGGGCACTACCTGGCCTGGGCGGCCGTCTGCTCGCTGCCCAGCTCGCGCCCGATCTCCTCGAGGCTGCGGTCCTTCGTCTCAGGCACTCGGACCATGAAGAACACGAGCGCCAGCACTCCGAAGCCCGCGTACAGCCAGAACGTGCCCTGGCGCGTGATCGCGGTCGTGAGGGTTAGGAAGAACGACGACACGAGGAAGTTCGACGTCCAGTTGCCCACCGTCGAGACGCTCATCGCGGGGCTGCGCACCTTGAGCGGGAAGATTTCCGAGATCATCAGCCAGAACACGGGGCCGAGGCCGATGGCGAACGACGCTATGTAGACGATCAGGCACACGAGCGCCAGCCACGACACGCTGTTCTGCAGCGAGCTGCTCGCGAAGAAGATGCCGAGCACGATCAGCGAGACGATGCAGCCGATCGTGCCGGTGATCAGCAGTGGCCGCCGTCCCACCTTGTCGAGGATGAGCACAGCGATGATCGTGAACACCAGGTTGGTGATGCCCACCGACAGCGCCTGCGTGATCGCGCTTCCGTTGCCGAGCCCGGTGAACTTGAGGATGGTTGGCGCGTAGTAGATGACGGTGTTCACGCCGATGAACTGCTGCGCGATGGCGAGCACGAGGCCCACCACCACCATCGGCCGCACCGCCGGCCCCCAGAGCTCGCGAATGCCGCCTTCTTCCTCGGCCGCCTCCTTGATATCGCCGATCTCCTCGTCCACCTCTTCGTCCGACTCCCGCGCGCGCCGGAGCACCTTGCGGGCCTCGTCCTCGCGGCCGTTCTCCATCAGCCAGCGCGGCGAATAGGGCTGGAAGAACATGCCTATCGCGAGCGCGAGGCCGGGCAGGGCAGCGATGCCGAGCATCCAGCGCCAGTTGTTCGACACGCCCTTGAGCGCCCAGTCCGCGATGTACGCGACGAGGATGCCGCTGACGACCATCAGCTGGTTGAAGGACGTCACGCCGCCGCGGATCTTCTTCGGGGCGAGCTCGGAGATGTACATGGGCGCGACGAACGAGGCGGTGCCCACGGCGATGCCGAGCACGAGGCGCGCGCCGATCAGCTCCCACGAGGTCTGCGCGAACGCGGAACCGAGCGCGCCGACCACGTAGATCGTTCCGGAGATGATCTTCGTGCGGCGGCGCGACAGCGCGTCCGCCGAGTAGCCGGAGAGGATCGCGCCGAGCACCGCCCCGATCAGGAGAGCGCCGACGAATGCCTGCTGCTCGAAGGTGCTGGCGTGCAGGTCCTGCGTGATGAACAGCTGCGCGCCTGAGATGACCCCGGTGTCGTATCCGAACAGGAAACCACCGAGCGCCGCGATTATCGCGAGCCTCAGGACGAACCGATTCCGCCCGCTGAAGGCTTCCTTCAGGAACTCCACGAGCGCCTGTCTACCCCCGGAGCAGCGCTCGCACACGTTTGCCGCGGCCGCCGCTTCGCAAACGACCATTCGCGTCGTTTCCAAGCGCGTTCGCCAGGGTATCCGCGACCCGAGAGCGACCAGGGAGGTTTGCTGTGGCAAAGGATCACGGTTCAAGCGTGAAGAACGACAAGCAGTACGAGGGCCTGCGCAAGAAGGGCATGAGCAAGTCGCGCGCGGCCGCAATCGCCAACAGCGAGGGCTCTTCGAGCCGCGGAGGCAAGAGCTCCGGCTCGAGCCGCAGCAAGAAGTCGAGCGGCAGCGGCAGCGGCGGCAATACGGCTCAGAAGAAGGCCGCCGGGCGCAAGGGCGGCAAGGCCAGCTCCTAGCGAGAGCGGATCGCCGCGAGCGGCTCTCGCGCGAGGCTCTGGTAGAGCGAGGCGAGGAGGTCGATGTTCGCCTCCGCGCTGAGGTGGCGCTCGTCCGGCGGAAGCTCGCGGGCGAGCGCGTAGTTCGGCAGCACGCACGTCACGGGCGGCAGCGTCTGGCGGCTGCTGATGTGCTCGAGCATCCCCTGTGACGCGACCACGAGCGCATCGCATTCCTCCACGGCGCGCTGCTCCGGCCCAAGGTCGAGACCGGAGGCGTCGAGGTCGTGAATCACAGGGATCCGGCGCGCGCTGAGGTCGATCGCGCATACGGTGAGCTCTCCGGGCGGGCCGTAGCTGTGGATCACGTCGGGAGCGAACCCCGAGATGGCCTCGCGGAGCCGGCGCGCGGGCCGCTCGCCGAGCTTCCACTCCTGCTCCACGTCCTCGCCGCCGGTGCCGCCCTGACGTGCGAGCGCCACCTCGATCTCCGGATGGGCGCTGGCGAGCGCGGCGGCATGCACCCGCGTGCGCGCGTGCGGGCGCCCGCGCAGAAGGAGCACTCTCATCGGGCGCCTCGGGGATGTTCGGCGTGGGCGGTCATCTTCGATTCCGGCAGCTCGGGCTACCCGTTTGGAGCCCGCCCGAATCAGGATGAGTCCGCTCGCTACAGCCTTTACCCGCGCACGCGATCAGGCTCGACAGCCGCGCCGGCGTGCAGGCGCCTCAGACGGCTGCGTTGCTCGCTGCGCAGTGCCTGAATGGCCAGCGGATCGTCCACCTGGGGTGCACCCCCGAGAGTCGCCGCGGACCAGCCGGCGAGCAGCGCGAGCCCGCCCAGCACGGGCGGCCGCTCCACCATCATGCGATAGCCCGACCGGGCGACCACGAACGCGGGCAGATAGCCCATGTAGCGCGCCCCGCGGCCTTCCTCCATGCGCGCGCGCCACCAGCGCTGCTTGGAACCGCGGCGCGCGTGATGGCGGACGTGAAGATCCTGCAGCGGGATGACCTTCCAGCCGCGCGCCTTGGCGCCGTACTCGTCGATGCCGTCCCATCCCATGGACTCCCTGAGGCCACCGAACTCGTTCAGGCACGCCACGCGGTAGGCCTTGATCGCGCCGTGCACGGTGTGGCGGCCCACCTTCTCCGGCACCCAGCGCCCATCGCGTCCGGGAACGAACACCCGGCCGCCCACGATGCCGGCGTCCTGGTCGCGCGCAAACGTGCGAGCCACTCGCTCGAAGTAGTCCGGCGGCAACTCGATGTCTCCGTCGAGCTTCACCACGATCGCGTGCGGCTCGCGCAGATGCACGCGGCCGCGCTCGAACGCGCGCACAACGCGGCCGCCGCGGGCGCGGTCGCGGCCCTGTTCGTCTTCCACAGCTCCCACCACGGTGATCCACGGCTCCCGCTCGGCCCATCCACTTGCCAGCTCCCGGGTCGCGTCGCTCGAGCCGTCATCGAAGATCACCCAGCGGCGCGGGCGGTGGGTCTGGGCGCACACGGAGCGCAGCGTGAGCTCGAGGCGCTCCGCCTCGTCCTTCACCGGCGAGACGATGGCGTAGGAGGGGAGGTCCATCAGACGGTGACCCTCGCGCTGCGCCGCCGCAGCTTGAACCGCCACCACCAGAGCCGCGCGAGCGGCGCGAGGTGCCAGGGCCGCGCGAGCGCCAGCGCGCGGCGCGCCCCGCCCTCGAGCCGATACATGTCCCACGCCATCGCCGCGCGCCAGCGGCGCACCTGCGCGCGGCTGTACCAGGGACGGTGGGCGTACGAGCGGGCGATGCGCAGTTGCGCCTGCTTCATCGCCTGTCGCTCGTGCGATACCTGGCCCGCATGCACGTGGTAGATCACGCCCACGTCCGGCAGCACGACCCCGGTGCCGTGCTCGAGCACTCGCAGCAGGAAGTCGAAGTCGGCGCAGTGGCGGAGCTGCTTGTACTGGCCCGCCTTCTCGGCGGCGTCGCGGCGAATCAGACCCGCGCTCACCGGCACCGGGTTTTCCGGGAAGACGATGTCGGCGGGGGTGCGCAGGAAGAGCGGGCGCTGGTCAGGAGGACCGTGCAGGCGATCCGGCTGCGCACCCTCCGATCGCCGTATCGCGGAGGTGGCCACGAGCACGTGCTCGCCCCGCGCCTCCCACAGCGACGCGATGTGGCCCGGCAGCCACTCGTCGTCCGAATCGAGCAGCGCGAGCCACGGCTGAGTTGCAGCCGCGATCGCGGTGTTGCGCGCCGCCCCCTCCCCGAGGTTCCGCTCGTGGCGGATCACGCGCGCACCCATCTCCTCGGCCACGGCACCCGTGCGGTCGGATGAGGCGTCGTCCACCACGATGATCTCCGCCGGCCGAAGCCGCTGCGCCAAGACGCTCTCAAGCGCGCGGCGCAGGGCATCCGCGCGGTTGTACGCGGGAATGACCACCGACACGGGCGCCACCGCCGGGGCGGCTCCCGCCGGTGTCTCGCCGATCGTGTTAGGCCACTGCAGCCGCAGGGGCATCGGACGCCCTTTTCTTCTCGCGCGCGCGAGAGAGGACTTCGGTCGCGCCCGCGAGAGCACCCATGAACGCCCCCACATAGAGGAGCACCGCCGTGGACGCCTGAACGTTCGTCCCGGCGCTCATCACGATGAAGGCGACCATGATGGCGACGCCCGCGCACGCCCATGGCGCCAGCCCGGGCAGCCTCCGAGCTCGCAAAGCGGTGACGAGCATCCCCACGAGCACCCCGACCCACAGCAGGAGGCCGGGAACTCCCATCTCCACGAACATGCGCACGTAGTCGTTGTGCGCGCCGAACCCGCGCACCGACGTGAGCGGGTGCTTGGGATCGAAGATCGTCCCGTAGTGCGGGTCCTCGGTCCCGAACTCCTTCACCGTCATCCGCGAGTAGCTCCCGAAACCCTGTCCCGTGAGCGGCTTGTGGCTGCCTAAGTGGAGCATCCGCCCCCACTGACCGGTCCGCCATTTCCAGGAGTTGTCGGACGATGCCGCGGATCGTGCGGCGAGGTCTCCGAAGCGCTGCTCGACCTTGTGAACGGTGCCCGGAAAGCTCACCGAGGCGATCACCAGCAGCAGCGCTCCTACGACGAACAGGGAGCGGTAACGCAGCAGGCCCAGCACCACCAGGCTGAGTGCGAACCCGATCCAGGCGCCGCGCATGTACGTCTCGAGCAGGCAGAAGGCGGCGAGCGCGAAGAGCACCGAGAGCATCACGCGGTGTGCCACGCGCCGGGTCTCGAACAGAGCGACGACGCAAACGATGAGCACCACCACGAGATAGAGGCCGAAATAGTCCGGATGGGAGAACGGCCCCTCGATCGCCTTCACGTTGGCGCGTATCTGGAAGTGGCCGGAAGCGAATTGGCTGAGCGCCCAGAGGACGGGCACCACCGCCGACACGAGCGTCGCGACCACCACGCGTCGCATGTCCCGCTCGTTTCGCACGACCCAGCAGCCGAGCAGGAACACCACCAGCACCGACGCGAGCCGGAGCCACAGGACCAACTCCACGCTCAGCCTCGGCAGATATGCCAGGTGGATCTTCGGGAGGAAGAGCCAGGCGGGCGCCGCGCCCTCGTCCACGCTCGGATGGAACGGGACGGTGGGGAGCGCGAGAAGCAGCAGAACCACGAACGGGAGCCACACGCGCCGCCCTCCGAGGCGCGGCGCGGCCACCGCCAGCGCAAGGGTGCCGGCGAGGACCACCAGGAGGTCGAGGAACTGGCTCTTCGATGTGGCGCGCAGGGCCAGCAGCGCGAGCAGCGACTGCAGCGGCCAACGCAGGATCGCGAGTGCCGCCGCCACGGTGGCTCCGGCGCAGATGAGAATCCAGGGCGAGGTGGCGGCGAGCACGCCCACCCCGAGCGCCAAAGCGCCCCCGAGCAGGACCCAGGGCAGCCGCAGGCCCGACCCGGCGCGCGCGCGAGCGGTCGCAGCCCAGGCCGTCATGGCCTAGTAGCCCTCGTAAGCCGAGGGGTCGCCCGAGGAGCCGAGCACCACGATGCCGACCGGCTGCACCTCGGAATCCACGAGCTGCTCCGCGAAGCGCTCGAGCTCGTCCTTTCGCGTGTGGTAGAGGCGCACAGCCACGATCACGCCGTCCACGCGCTTGGCGAGCGGGAGCATGTCGGTGAACAGCCCGAGCGGAGGACCATCGATCAGGATCGTGTCCCCCGCGAAGCTGGCCGATTCGAGCATGGTGTCCACCGCGTCCCCCGACAGGAGCGCGCGCGGCTTGGCAGGAGAGCTTCCGGCGGGCACGATCGCCAGCTTGCCTGCGAGCGCGACGGCAGGTCCCCCGTGCCGCCTCGAGCCGGGCGAGAGCGACGCGTACGCCAGGGCGTCGTCAAGGTTGCCCTTCCCCAGCAGAACCTTGCTGAGGCCGCCGTTCTTGCTCACGCCGAGCGTGTTCGACAGCGCGGGCCGCCGCAGGTCCGCCTCGAGCACCACGGCCTTGTGCCGCTGCTCGTTCATGGCCAGCCCGAGATTGAGGACAGTCGTGGACTTGCCGTCCCCCGAGCCGGCGCTCGTGACGAGCATCGAGCGCGGCTTGCCGTTGGGGCAGCGGAGATCCATGTTGGTCTGGAGCCTCCGGAACCCCTCCACCGTCATGGTCGCGCCGCGCTTGCCGGCCCGCGGGCGCGGGATCGTCGCGAGCAGCGGAAGGCCCGGGAAGATCGCCTTCACGTCGCCGATCCGCTTGACGCGGGGATCGAGGCGGTCCCTCAGAAGAGCGAGGCCGAGCCCGAGCAGGAGCCCGAAGAGCACACCGATGCCGAGCTTGTGGGAGATGCGCGGGCCGATGGTGGCCGTGGGCACCGAAGCTCGCTGCACCACCTGGGCGTCCGGGCCATTCGCCGCGATCGCAAGCCGCGCCCTGGCAAGCTGCGCGCGCAGAGCGGGGCGGTCGGCACGGGGCGCGCCCGACACCTTGCTCTCCAGCGCGTGCAGCGCCTTGGTCAGGCGGCTGCGCGAGGCCTGCTCACGGAATGCGATGTATTCCTCGGCGAAGCCGTTGGCCACGCGCGCCGTGAGCTTCGCCTTGCGACCGGTGTCCGTGATCGTGAGGACGTTCGAGTCGGGCGCCACGGCCGCCTGGATCCCCGCGAACGCCTGCGCGGCGCGCGCGCCGAGATGCAGGCGCGCCGCCACACGCTGGGCCACCGCCCCGCTGGTGGCCAGCTGCTGGTCGGTGGCGGCCTGCCTCACCGGGTCCACGAACGGGGTGCCCGTGCCGGTGAGCGTGGCCGCCGGGTTGTCCTGCTGGAGAAGAAGCCGCGCGGTGGCCTGGTAATCCCGCGGCCGGGTCTCCGCATACGCCACCGCGGCCACCGCGGCGAGCAGGACGCACAGTGCGATCAGCCACCACTGCTCACGCAGCACGCGGCCGAAGTCGCGCAGCTGCGTTGCAACGTCAAGACGTTCGAGTTCCTGTGTGGACATCTACCCTGCCACCTCCCGGCTGGCGCGCTCGCCGGTCGCGGAGGATCCCCGCAGATCCCCGTTCGCCCCTGTCTCAAGCGCCGGCGCATTGTATGGGAGCTCTGTGCGGAATTCGCCGGTTCCTCCACGGCCCGCGCGCGACACCACGCCGTGCAACAGCAGGCGCAGCGCGAACGGCAGGCCGTGTACGAGATAGCGGCGCGCGAGGCGACGCGGTTCCTGAGCCAGCCGGTGCAGCCATTCGAGCCCGCAGCGCTGCATCCACTGCGGCGCGCGCGCCACGGCCCCGCCCACGAAGCCGATGCTGATCCCGATCCCGAGGAACCACGTTTCGGGCAGGTGCTCACGCAGGTGGGCGATCACGGCCTCCTGCTTCGGGAATCCCAGCCCGACGTAGACGATGTCGGGCTTGACCAGCGCGAGCGTCTCGACGAGCTGGTCCATCGCGGCCGGGTCGTTCTCGAAGCCATGCGGGGGATAGACCATTCCCGCGATCCGCAGGCCCGGGCACCTGTCGCGGAGGCGGCGCGCGGCCTCCCACCCGGCCTCGCGAGTGCCGCCGAGGACGAAGACGGAACGTCCCGCGCGAGCGGCCTCCATGCTCAGCGACCAGATGAGGTCCGACCCGGCGACCCGTGCGGGGAGCGGGGTGCCACGGAGGCGGCTCGCCCATACGAGCGGCATCCCGTCGGCGAGCACGAGGTCCGCCTGCGCGAAGTAGCGCTGAAGGTTCGGCTCCTTGCAGAATCGGCGCAGGTGTTCGAGGTTCGGCGTGATCACCCAGCCGCCGCGGCCGGCGGAGAGCGATTCGCGGATTGCCGCAACGGCCTCGCTCTCGGTCACATGGTCGATCTCCATGCCCATCAGCGACACCCGCTTGTGCACGCTCATCCCGCCGCCCCCGCCTTCGCCATCGCCGCCTCAGGAACGCGGCGCCCCGCCCCCGCGCCGTCGCTCGCCCGGTCGTCGGAGTGCCCCCACAGCAGCTCGATGAGAGAGTCGGTTGCGTGGTCGAGGCCGAGCTCTTCCACCACCGCTCGCCTGCCCGCCGAGCCCATGCGCTCGCGAAGCTCGGGCGCCGACGCGAGCCGGGCGATGGCGTCCGCGAGCTGGTCCTTGCGGCCGGGACTCACGAGCAGGCCGCTCTCACCGTCCTCCACGAGCTCCGGCACCCCCATCACCGAGGTGCTCACCACAGGGAGCCCGCTGGCCATCGCCTCCATCAACACCACGGGCAGGCCCTCGGCGAAGGTGGGAAGACAGAAGAGCTGGGCGTCGGCGTAGTAGACGCCGAGCTCTCCCTGGCCCACCGCTCCGGCGAAGCGGACGTCGAGCCGCAGGTGGGCGGCCAGACGCTCGAGCGATTCGCGCTCGGGTCCATCCCCCACGAACGTGGCAGTCACGTCCACCCCCTGTGCGCGCAGAAGGGCGAGTGCCTCGAGGAGGACCGCGTGTCCCTTCCGCCTCACGAGCTGAGCGACTGTGAGCAGCCGCAGTGGCCCGGCGCCGGCACGAGTGCCCGGCGGGTGAAACGCATCCGGGTCCAGCCCCACGCGCACCACCCGGAGCTTCGGCCACTCCCCGAGCGGTACGAGCTGCATCATCTGGGCGCGCACGAAGTCGCTGGTGCACACCACGAATGCGGCGCTGCGGATCTTCTCTGCGAGCCGTAGCCGGGACTCGTCCAGCAGCTGGTTGCAGCTGTGCATGGTGAAGCTCCACGACCAGGCCGGGCCCCCGAAGCTCGCCGCGAGCATCGCCACGTCTGCAGCCACATTTGGAAAATGGACGTGGAGGCGGCGCACACCACGCCGGCGGCACTCGTCCCACAGCACGATCGCCTCGGCGAAGTAGAAGGCACGCCACAACGTCGAGCGCGGGCCGCCGGTGCTCAGCCGCAGGGACAGGAAGAGCGTCGCCAGGTAGCGCAGCGGGGCGCTGAACGCGGCCCGAAGATGCGCGGCCACGAGCCTGAGCGGCCGGGGCGGCAGGATCGAGAAGGTGCGGGAATGCTCCTCCCGGTCCACGCCCGAGAGGAGCTCACCGTCGGCGGGACAGCGCACGCTGAAGGTGTGAACGTCCACGCCCCGGGCCCGCAGCGCCCGCGCCTCGCGGACCACGAACGCGTGCGACACCGCGGGATAGCGGCTGCAGCCGAACGCGAGCCTCTGCGGTTCAGAGTCCACGTCGCGCGATGACAAACGGCACCGTCCTGATCAGGATCTTGATGTCGAGCCAGAGCGACCAGTTGGCCCGGTAGAGGTAGTCCAGCTTCACCATCTCGTGCAGCGGGACACGCGCTGAGCCCAGCACCTGCCAGATGCCGGTCATCCCCGGCGTGACGTCCAGCCTTCGGCGCAGCCAGCCCTGAATGCGGCTGTCCTCCTCCACCACCAGCGGCCGCGGTCCCACCAGGCTCATCTCGCCTCGCAGCACGTTGATGAGCTGCGGCAGCTCGTCGAGGGAGCAGCGGCGGAGCAATCGCCCAAGCGGCGTGATCCGCGGGTCGTCCGCGATCTTGAAGAGGCCGTCCGCCTCGTTGAGCGACAGAAGGTCGTGCTTGCGCTCCTCGGCGTCCGCGTACATCGTCCGGAACTTGAGGAGGTCGAACGTGCGCCCGCCCCTGCCCACCCGCCGCTGTCGGAAGAGCACCGGCCCGCTGGACGTGAGCCTCACGGCCAGGCCGATCACCACGAGCAGCGGCGCGAAGACGGTGAGGGCGCCGAGCGCGCCCGCCACGTCGAGGGCGCGCTTGAGGAAGCGCGAGGACTTCGTGAGTCCGTATCCGCGCACGCCCATCAGCGGAAGGCCCTCCACCTCGTCGAGGGCCACCGACCACCCCACCACCTCGAGGAGCCGCGGGAGCAGCGAGACCTTCACCCCCACGGACTTGATGAGGCGGATCTTGTCGAGGATGCGGTCGCCCGTCGGCGTTGTGCTCGAGTCGATGAGCACCCTGTCGATGCGGTGTTCCCAGAGTGCGACCGGGAGATTGCTGACGCTTCCAAGGCGTGGCAGCCCGCCGTGCGGAGGCTGCTCGTTCGTCCACAGGCGCCCGCCGGCAAGCGGCACGTAGCCCACCACCTGGGCGCGGGCGAGCCGGCTCGTGGAGAGCTTGGCCGCCAGCTTCGCCGCCGTGGCATGCTCGCCGAGCACGAGGCACCTCTCGACGGGGGTGCGCCGCAGCGCAATCCGCCTGGCGCCCGCCCGGCCCAGCGCGGCGAAGGCGAAGAGCGCCAGCCACAGGATGGCGACGGACGGCCGCCCGACGGTCTTGGTCACGAGCACCGGCTCGAACAGCCAGAAGATCACCGTGAACACCGTCACCACGTGGAAGAGCGACGGAAGTTCGTCGATCGTGGTCTTGCTGAGCAGGTTCTCGTCGCGGTCGTAGAGCCCGGCCACCTTGGCGCTGGCCACGAGCAGCGGAAGCAGGAGCACGGCCGCCGGCCTTGGCGCGGCGCCGTGAGCCGCGAGGATCGGCGCTGCGGCCACCAGCACCGCCACCACGTCCGCGGCCGCGAGGCCCCGCCGAAAGCGCGTGTCACGATCGAGCACCGCGCGCGAAAGCTCGCCTTCGCGGAATGCGCCCAGCTCGGTGGCGCGACCGAAGAGCGCGGAGAAGCGGCGGCGCCGGGTGTCGGCGCGCGCCGGCGACTCATGTGCGTCCAGCCCACCGATGGCGGGATCGACCGCTTGCGCCTCCCGTACGCTCATTCGCTGCTGCCCCTGTCTCCTCTCCCGGCCAGCGACTGCCGAGACCCTGCCTGCCCCTCGACCCCGGCCGCCCCTGCGACGGCCGGTAGACGACGGCGGTAGTTTGCACCACCCGCCGCGGCAATGCGCCGGTAGTCGCTTCCTGGCATGCAGGTACACATCGTCATCCGCGCAAAGAACGAGGCCGCGAAGATCGGCACCACGCTCACGCGGCTCGCGCAGCAGACGCTGGCCGACCAAGCGGAGGTCGTGGTGGTGGACTCGGGCTCGACGGACGGAACCGTGGACATTGCCCGCGCCCACGGAGTGCGCCTGATCGAGATTCCTGCGGAGTCCTTCACCTACGGGGGCGCGCTCAACATCGGCTGCGAGGGCGCCACCGCGCCACTCCTCGTCGCCCTGTCCGCGCATGCGCCGCCGTTCGACGAGCACTGGCTCGAGCAACTCGTGCAGCCGTTCGCCGATCCACGGGTGGCCTGCGCATGCGGTTACCAGCCCGGGCCGGACGGCAGGCCGCTGGCGGGCGCGCTCGTGCAGGATCTCGAGCTCGCGCGCCGCTACCCGCTCTGGGGCTACTCGAATTCAGCCGGTGCGTTCCGGAAAGAGCTCTGGCGGGAGCGGCCCTTCCGCGAGGACATGCCCGCCACCGAGGACAAGGAGTGGGCCTGGCACTGGCTGCAGGAGGGCTATCTCGTGGTGGTGGACCCGCGTTTGGCCACCGAGCACTCCCACCGCGACGAGGGTCCGCTGCGTACCTACGCCCGGGCCCGCCATGTGTGGCGCGGTTTCGCCATGTACCTGGATCTCGAGCCGTACGGCCTCGCCGACCTGCTCCACGAGTGGTGGACTGAGCTGGATCGTTATCCGTCGCATCTCCGTGCCCGGATCGGGTGGCGCCGGGCCGCGAAGCTCGCGGGCAAGTGGCGTGGACGGAACGGCCTCCCTACGCATGCGACCTAAAGATTCCCGGCCGATTACCGAGCTTCAGTGGTAGGCCGCCAGGATGGCGGCGGTCGTGTCAGGACGGGCAGGAGGCCCATGGATTTGCATCGCGTATTTGCGGGGATGGTCGCCGGCGCGGCAGCGGTCGCGCTGGCTGTTCCCGCGCACGCCCGCGCCGAGTGGCAACGCGGGGTGGCCTTCACCACCTACGCGGCAACCAGCTATGGCACGCCCGCCTCCGACGCCTCGCTCGCGCGTCTGGCCGGCGATGGCAACTCGGACGTCGAGATCGTGGTGACCCGCTACATGGCGGACAGGTCGTCCAACTCGATCGTCGCCACCCCCAGGACCCCCACGGATGCCTCCGTCCTGCACGCCATGCATACCGCCCGCTCGCTCGGGCTCGCGGTGACCTTGAAGCCCCAGATCGACGTGCTCACGGGGGTCTGGAGAGGCTGGATCACGCCATCGGATCCCGCCGCCTGGTTCGACAGCTTGGAGGCGACCACGGACCACTACGCCGACCTGGCGAGGGAGGGCGGCGCGTCGATGCTCGTGGTGGGCACCGAGTTCCAGAGCATGTCGGGGGCGGCCCACACCGCGCGCTGGCAGCAGCTCATCGCCGGCGTTCGCGAGCGCTTCAGCGGAAAGCTCACCTATGCCGCCAACTTCGATGAGTTCAACCAGATCCAGTTCTGGAAGCAGCTCGACTACGTCGGCGTGGACGCCTACTGGAGCCTTGCCAGTGCCCCGGATCCCACCGTCGACAGCCTCGTGTCGGCCTGGACCACGAAGGGGCGGGTTGCCGCCCTCCGGCAGGTCGCGCTCACGCAGGGCAAGCCCGTGCTGCTCACTGAGATCGGCTACCGCTCGACTCCCGGGGCGGCGATGCATCCCAACTGGTGGGACACCACGGGCGCCATCGACCTGAGCGAACAGTCCAACGCCTACCAGGCGGCTTACCAAGCGCTCGCCGCGTACCCGTGGTTCGCCGGCCTCTACTGGTGGAGCTGGCCGGCCGCGCTCCCACCCGACGGGTCGAACAGCGATTACACGCCGACGTACAAGCCGGCGGAGCAGGTGATGAAGAGCTGGAACGCGAAGCTCGCGCCGCCACCGGTCGCATCCTCGCCGCCGGTGCTCGCACCGCCGGCCGTCACGGCGCCCGCACCCGCGGGGATCGTCACGCCCAAGCTCCCCAAGAAGAAGCCGCAGGCGCCGTGCCGCCGGTCACAGCGGAAGCCGCACCGGCCTAGAACTGCAGCGTCTCGGGCCGGTCGGCCGTGTAGAGCGGCCCGCGCTCATCGAAGAACTCATCGCGCCGTCCGACATTCTCGGGCCGCCCGCTGAACAGCTCGCGCGGCAGCGCTCGCACGAGCTCAGGCAGAGGCCTCGACAGCCACCACGGGCTCGCGAAGCTCTCGAAGTTCCGCCGGTAGAAGCGGGACAGCTCCGGCTTGCGTAGCGGCTCGCGATGCCGGAGCCCGTGAGCGAAGCCCCGCACGGTGCCCGGCAGGACGGTGAACGCACCGCGATCCCTGCGCAGCCCGTCCCTGACGTTGCGCGCCAGCAGGGCAATGAAGGCCTCAAAGGCGTCGCGCGGGCGGAACAGCTTGCCGGCGATGTAGGCGAAGTGCCGTGAGTTGATCCCGTACGAGCGCACGTCGAAGCCGCTGCCGTCGCCCGGGTCCTTCATGTGGTGCGCGACGATCTGCGGGCAGTGCAGGTGCTTGAAGCCGCGGTCGTAGAAGCGCAGCAGGAACTCCAGCTCGTTCGCCCACACGAAGATCTCCGGGTCGTAGCCGCCGAGAGCTTTGATCACCTCCCGTCGCATCAGCACCGCGCAACCCCAGAAGCTGAACAGGCCGGTGCGGTACTTCTCGCTGAACACCCATTCCGGCTTCTCGGTACTCACCACCTTGAACGAGACGAGCTCCACCTGTTCGGCCTCCCCCGCGCGGACCGCTCTGCTCAGTCCGTCCGCCGAGAGGTAGCAGTCGTCGTCGAGCAGCAGCACCCATTCACCCCGGGCCCGGGCGAGCCCGTCGTTCCAGCCGCTCACACCGTTGTTCCTGTCACGGACGATGAGCTGAACCTGCGGGAACTCCTCGCGCAGCATCTCCGCCGTGCCGTCCGTTGAAGCGTTGTCCACGACGATCACGTCCACGCGCTCGCGCTCGTAGTCCGACTCGAACAGCATGCGCTGGAGGCTCTCGCGCAGCTCCTCGCGTCGGTTGTAGGCGAGGAAGACGATCGTGACCGTGGGCCACTCGCCGGCCGCGGCGGCGTTGCCGTTCCTGCTCATCCCCTGCGCCTCGAGCACGCGCGGCAGCATAGGGAGGTGGCTCGCGGCGATGCGCCAGTAGCTACGATCGCGCGCCATGACGATCGCCGACTCCACTCCCGACCTGCAGGCCGAGGTCAATCGCTACCGCTGGTACCACACGCTCGAGCTCGGAAACGGCGTTGAGACGCCGGGCATGTTCGACCACCGGCCGGTACTGCACCACTACCCGCTGCCAGAGGACCTGAGCGGGATGCGTTGCCTCGACGTCGCCACGATGGACGGTTACTGGGCGTTCGAGATGGAACGGCGCGGCGCGGCGTCCGTCACCGCCCTCGACCTCGAGAATCCCAACGACCTGGACTGGCCGGCGTCGCTGCGCGCTCACCACGACAAGGAGCTCGACGAGACCAAGGCGGAGCGCTTCGCACTCGCCAAGCAGGCACTCGGCTCGAATGTGGAGCGCGTGCTGATGTCCGCCTACGACCTGAGCCCCGAGCTCGGCACGTTCGACTTCGTCTTCTGCGGCGACCTGCTGCTCCACGTGAAGGATCCGATCACCCCGATCGAGAACATCCGCAGCGTGTGCACCGGCAGCGCGGTGATCGTGAACGTGATCAAGCGCTTCCGCCTCTATGAGAAGCGCGCGATGGCGGAGCTCGACGGGATCGACAACTTCGAGTGGTGGGTCACGAACATGGCGGGGCTCGTGCGGATCGTGAAGGCCGCGGGTTTTGCCCGCGTGGAGGAGGCAGAGCCGTTCGAGCTGCCTTTCCGCGAGCGCAACTCCTGGCGCGGCCTGCGCGGCGCTGTGCGCGCCTACGTCTGAGCGATCAGGCGGCGGTAGACGCGCTCCAGCTCGGCCGTGTCGGCCAGCGGGATGAGCTCCGGCTCGATCGAGAGCCAGCGCCACGCCGCGGCGCGAGCCTTCTCGTCGTGCACGATCACGGCGTCGGCATGCTCCAGGGAGGCGCGTAGGAATCGCAGCTTCAGGCGGCCGTTGGCGAGCCGTTCGCGCTCGATCGGCTCCGTGCAGCTGAGCACCACCGGCCGGCCGCTCTCACGGCGCCAGCGGAGCGCCGCGTAGGCGTCCTGCGGGGAGAATGCGTGCGCGACGTCATGGTCGCCGCGAGCGAGCTCGCGGACCGCCACGGGAAGGTGGGTGAGCGGAGTCGTGAAGCCGCGTCGCGCGAGCAGGTCGTCGAGGGCTGTGCCGCGGCCGCCGAGGACGACGGCTTGGTGTCCGCGCTCCCGCAGGGCCGCCGCGATGTCCCCGGCCGGCGATGCCTCGTGATCGAGGAGCGCGACGCGCAGCGCGGTCACAGCAGCAGCGTGCCGTGGCGAACGCTGCCCGCGGCCATGCCAAGCACCTCAGCGAACTGCCTGACCGCCTGGCCCGGGAGCTCGGCCAGTGCGAGCGCGCGGTCGCGGCGCCGCCCGCCGCGCCGTCGCGATGCCTTGCGCACGTAGGGAGCGGCCAGCACGAGCAGCAGCGGGTGCCGCCTGGCGCCGGCCAGGCCCACCGCGGCCGCGGTCACCAGCAGATGGTCTTCGTCCCAGAACACGTGCAGCGGAAACTGCGCCCGCAGCTCTGGGTGCTGCTTCACGAGGTACGCCAGGTGCCGCCACTTCAGATTCTGGCGCAGAATTCCGGGGAGCGTGAACGACTCGATCGCGTGGTAGGCCACCGCGTCGGGCGCGGCGCTGATTCGTGCTCCGGCCGCGATGGCGCGCAGCGAGAGGTCAACATCCTCGCCCGTGATCGCTCGCTCGTCGAAGCCGTCGAGCCTCTCGAGCAGCTCGCGCGGATACAGGATGTTGCAGGTCTCGCGGTAGGCGTTCACAGGCTCGATGTTGAGCGTGCGCACGTGCGGCGCCTTCAGCACCTCCGCCTCGAACGGGTCTGGCCGGGTGCGGCCCTGGATCACGTGGCCGGTGTGCTCCCGGGCCGCGGCGATCAGGCGCTCCAGCCAGTCGCACTCAGCCCGGCAGTCGTCGTCTATGAACGCGATGAGCTCGCCGCGCGCCGCTCGCCAGCCGACGTTGCGACGCTTCCCAGGCCCGCCGCTGCCCGCAATGGCCCGCACCGGGCGCTGCTTCGCGAGCGGATGGCGTTCGATCACCCGCTCGGCCGTGGGAACGTCGTAGTCGTGCACGATCACGAGCTCCCACGGCTCGTCGAACGTCTGCTCCTCGAGCGCGTTCAGCAGCCACCGCAGCCGCAGCTCTCGCGCATGCGACGCCACCACAACGCTCACGGCAATCGGCCCGTCCACGGCGCGCAAACCTTATCCTCAGCCGCGTGCGGATCCTGACGGTGGGGAACATGTATCCCCCGCACCACTACGGGGGGTACGAGCTCGTCTGGGCGTCGGCGGTCGAGCACCTGCGCGCCCGCGGGCATGACGTTCGCGTGCTCACCACGGACACCCGCACCGGCACTGCGCAGCCCGACTCGGACGACGTGCACCGCGAGCTTCGCTGGCATCTGCGTGGCGGGGAGTTCGAGCGGCTCGGACCGCTGGCACGCGTTCGCATGGCGCGCCACAACCACAGGGTGCTTGACCGCCATCTGGCCGATTTCCGCCCGGACGTGGTGGCGTGGTGGTCGATGGGCGGGCTCACGCTCACGCTGCTCGAGTCGGTGCGGCGGGAGAGCCTGCCCGCCGTGGCCTTCGTGCACGACGAGTGGCTCGACTACGGGCGCTGGGTGGACCCGTGGCTGAGCGCCGTCTACGGCCCGCGCCGCGGAAGGATCGCGCCGCTTGCCGAGCGCGTGGCGCGAATCCCGGCGAGCGTGAACTTCGCCCGCGCCGCCACCTATGTCTTCGTCAGCGACTTCACGCGGCGCCACGCGCTCAACGCCGGGCTGGGGGCGCTGCGCACGGAGGTCGCGCACTCCGGCATCCACGAGGACTATCTCGACCCGGCGCCGGAGCAGGAGTGGGGTTGGCGCCTCCTCTACGTCGGCCGGCTCGACCCTCGCAAGGGAGTGGATGTGGCGGTGGAAGCGCTGGCGCACCTGCCCTCGGAGGCGACGCTCGACCTGGCGGGCGGCTGGGACAGGAAAGAGGAAGCGCGGCTCGCGGAGCGCGCGGCGGCGCTCGGAGTGGACGACCGGGTGAGCTTCGCCGGCCAGCTCGAGCGCGATGAGCTGCTCCGCGCCTACGCGGCGGCCGACGCGGTGGTGTTCCCCGTGCGCTGGTCCGAGCCGTGGGGCCTGGTGCCGCTCGAGGCGATGGCTCGCGGCCGGCCGGTGGTGGCCACCGGGCGCGGCGGGTCCGGCGAGTACCTGCGCGACGGCGAGAACTGCCTGCTCGTGGAGGCCGACTCCGCCGAAGCCCTCGCCACCGCGCTCCGCAGGCTTGCGGCCGAGCCGGCGCTGCGCGCGCGGCTGCGCGAGGGCGGGCTCGCCACCGCCCCGCTTCACACCGAGCAGGTGTTCAACGAGGCGGTCGAACACGCGGTGCTGGAGGCGGCCGGGGTGACGCGCAGCGCGGTGGCGGCCGCCGCGGCCGGTTGAGCCGGATCCTGCATGTGGGCTCGGGCTTCCGGCCGCTGCGGCGCGGCGGGCTCGTGGCCTATGTCGAGGACCTCATGCACGAGCAGGCGAGCCGTGGCCACGAGGTGAGCTACTTCTTGAGCGGCCGCTACTACCCGTGGATGCGGCGGCCGCGCCTCCGCCGTTGGCGGCTCCAGGCGGTGGACATGCTCGAGGTGGTGGGCTCCCCGCTCTACGACCACGGTCGCCAGCCGGCACTCGAGCTCGCGGAGCCCCATATCGAGCGGATCTTCGAACAGGAGCTCGCTCGCGTGCGGCCGGACATCGTGCACGTGCACGAACTGGCGGGCCTTCCCTCATCACTCCTGGAGATCGTCCGAGCGGCGGGACTCCCCGTGGTCTTCACCCTCCAGGACTACTTCCCTCTCTGCTCGACCTTCAAGTTGCTCGACTCGAACGGCAAGGTCTGCCTGCACCGGCAGATCGGCGAGGACTGCGTCGCCACGGTCGCGGCCGACACGCGCGATCCCGCGATCCTGTACGAGGGCACGCTGCGGTACGAGATCGACAGGCGGCTCGGGCGCCTTTCCAGCGAGCGGCGCGAGCGAGTTCTGCGCGCGCTGTCGCGGCGGCTGCCGCGCAATTCCCCGCAGGTGGCGAGCGCCGCCGCGTTCCAACGTCGCCGCGACCTGAACGTCGAGCGCCTGAACGGAGTGGATCGGGTGGTGGCGATGTCCAGCCGGGTGGCCGAGATCTACGAGCTGCTCGGCGTGGAGCCTCGGAGGCTCGTGACGATGCAGCTCACCCTCAAGCACATCGAGCGGCTGCGGCCGCGGGCGTACTCGGAGCGATCGCAGGTCACATTCGCAACGCTCGGCGGCGGCGAGTCGGAGGCCAAGGGATCGCGCCTCCTGCTGGACGCGGCACGCCTGCTGGCCCCGGAGGCGCAAGCCGGGCGCTTCCGCCTCCTCGTCTTCGGGCACGTGAATCGCGCTGTGCGCGACGAGGCCGCCGGGCTCGCCGGCGTGGAGGTGCGTCCTTCGTTTGCCCCCGGCGGACTCGACTCGCTTCTCGACGAGGTGGACGTGGGGCTCATGCCGTCCATCTGGGAAGAGGCTTACGGCTACGCCGGAATCGAGTTCCTCGCCAAAGGCATCCCGGTGATAGCGAACGCGATCGGCGGCATGGTGGACTACGTGCGCGACGGAGAGACAGGCTGGCTCAACCGCTCGCTTTCCGCCGAGGGCCTGGCGGAACTGATGCGCCGCGCGATCGACAACGCGGCGGAGATCGGCCGCATGAACAGCTTCCTGCGAGAGAACCACGGCTCGATCGTGAAGCCGCTCGCGCGCCACGCGGACGAGATGGACGCGCTCTACGACGAGCTGGCCGCAGCCAGGGCCTAGCGCAACCGCTCGAGAGCGGCGCGGCCGCGGAGCGCGTGCGCGTGAACGAGCACCCAGCGGCCATATGCGCCGCGCTCGGCTGCGAACCGCTGAGGGTCCCGCGCGGCCCGGTAGACAGCTCGCGCATACCTCACCAGCGCACCCGCAAGGCTCAGCAGCGCGATCGCCCACGTGTAAGCCACCCCGCGGCGTCGCGCGAGGAACCCGTACGTGCTGCGCTGCCAGTGCGGGGCGAGCTCCGGTCCGAAGAGCTGCTTGGTGGACGCACCGTTCTCGTGGTCGACCACGGCGCTCGGCTCGTAGCGCGTCGCCCACCCAGCCTGGTTCAGCCGCCAACCGAGGTCCACGTCCTCGGCGTACATCCACTGACGCTCGTCAAAGCCCCCGATCTCATCCCATGCGCTACGGCGGACGAGCAGGAACGCGGCCACGGCCCACGGCACGCGGCGTGCCCGTTCACTGTTCCACCGGCCGGGAAGCGCATAGCGGTCCGCGAGCCTGCGGCTCAGCCGGAACGCGCCCGCCGAGAGCATCGCGGTGAACGGGATGGTGGGGAACGCGAAGACCGAATGCTGGGTCTCGCCGCTCGGCAGGACGAGCCGGGGCGCGAGGGCGCCCGCGGCCGGGTCGCGCTCGGCTGCCTCGAGCAATCCCTCGATGGCCCCAGGCCGCAGCGCGATGTCCGCGTTGGCCGGCGCGATCCATGGCGTGGAGGTCCGTTCGGCCACGAGGTTGATCGCACGCCCGAAACCAAGGTTCTCCTCAGAGGCGATCAGGTGCACCCAGCCGAATCGCTCGCTCACGAGCTCGGGTGAGCCGTCGGTCGAGGCGTTGTCCACGACCCACACCTCGGCAATCCCGCGCTCCGCGTACGGCTGAAGGGAGCGCAGACAGCGCTCGAGCAGTTGGCGTGTGTTCCACGAAACGATTGCTACGGCGACCTTGCTCGTGGGCACGGGCAGGCGCCTGGCGAAGACCGTCGTGTACTGCGAGCCGGGGTCGAGCAGCTTCTCGATCGAGAGGCCCGCCTGCCTGGCGACGGAACGTAGGGCATCAACGTCCAGGGCCGAGCCCCACCATGCGCTTTCGTCGCCACGGCCAAGCAGCGTCTTGGCGCGGCTCTTCAAGGTTCGCGGCTGCCGGTGCACGCTCGGATCGGTGGAGACCTGGAACAGCGCCCAGCCGCCTGGGCGCAGCACGCGTCCCATCTCGCGCACGTACTCCAGCGTGATCTCAGGATCAGGGATGTGCTGGAAGACGACGTGCGAGAAGCAGCCATCCACCGAGGCGTCGGCGAGAGGAGCAAGGCTGCTGCCGTCGCCGTGGAGCCACTCGACGTTCTCGAGCCCGAGGTTGTGCCGCTTGGCGAGCTCGAGCATCTCGCTCGAGACGTCGATCCCGTACACGTGGCCCGCGCGCCCGGCTAGTGCGCGTGTGAGCCGGCCGACGCCACAGCCGATGTCGACCACTTCGTCGTGCGGTCCGACGGAGAGCCCGACGCTGTCCAGCATCTGGTCGACCACGTCCTCGCCGCGCCGCCAGAACCCATCGACGTCCGGGTTGTCGTAGTCCAGCTCGTTGTCGACGAAGTAGAGCGCGTTCTCCCGGGCCTTCTCGTCCCAGAAGCGCTCAGACCGCACGTACCCCACGGGCGGCAAGGTAGCGGGGCGTCTGATCGCGGTGCGCCGGTTCCGCCGCTTCCGGCGCTAGGCCGCCAACTCTGCCGCCCGCAGCCAGCCCTGCGCGGTCCGCTCCCAGGTGAACTGCTCGGCCCGCTCTCGGCCCTCCCGGCCGAGGCGGGTCCGGAGAGTGGAGTCCTGGAGGACGGCGACGAGTCCGCGTTCGATCTCGTTCGCGTCCGGTGCGCACAGCCACCCGGCCTCTCCCACCATCTCCGGAATGCCGCCACGATCCGACACCACGACCGGGGTGCCGCAGGCGAGCGCCTCGAGCACGACCAGCGGGAACGATTCCATGAGGCTCGGGAGGCAGAAGCAAGCGGCGTCTGCCATGAGCATGGCGACAGTGGGCGTGTCAACGGCGCCGAGCCAGAGCAGCGTCTCCCCCGTGGCTGACCGTTCCACCCCTCGATCAGTGTGAGCAGGCACCGGGGGTCCCGCGATGACCAAGACGTGCGGCAGTCCCGCTCGGGCCACGCCCGACATCGCCGCGCGAAGCGCCCCGAGGTTCTTTGTCGGCGAGTCCACGCCTATGAAGAGGACATACGGCCGACGCTCGCCGAGCCGAGCTGCCACCAGAGCAGAGCCACCCTCTAGCTCAGGCCTGAAGACCGTCGTGTCCACGCCGTGATGCACGACGAGCACCTTGTCTTCCGGCACGCCCGCACCCGCCATCAGCGCCCGCCTTGTGTGGTCCGATCCAGTCACCACCAGATCGGCCGTCTCCAGCGCGGCCAGAGTGTTCTTGCGCAGTCCCTCCACGTACTCGCTCGGCAGGCCCGGGAACGCTTCCGGGTGCGTCATGAACTCGCCGCCGTGGGCAACCACGATGGTGGGTTCCCGATGGCTGACCGCACCGCTGTGCGCCCCATCGATCCACACGT
This sequence comes from Thermoleophilaceae bacterium, assembly GCA_036378175.1. Classification (GTDB taxonomy): domain Bacteria; phylum Actinomycetota; class Thermoleophilia; order Solirubrobacterales; family Thermoleophilaceae; genus JAICJR01. The sequence goes on along the minus strand of DASUWY010000001.1, from coordinate 65,384 downwards.
CGATGCCTCGCGGCCACAACCTTCGGAGCCCCTGTCTTGCGGGGCGCACCTGCACGTCAGCGATCTGAGCGAGGCGCGGCAGAACGCTGTGGTAGATGCGTCCCGCGCCCCTGTTCGGCGGATTTCGCCGAAGAAGATCCCCGGGTATGGCAAGTCGCATTTTGCCTCCTGCGGTTGCCCTCCGGGGCGGGCATATGACGTTTTACGTGTTCAGTAGAGGCGGTTGGCGAACGCCTCGGCCCTCCCGTCCACACCTTCCACTTCGCCTATTACCCGGGCGGGCGCGCCTGCCGCAATCGAGTAGGCCGGGATCTCGCCTCTCACCACGCTGTTCGCGCCGATGATGCAGCACTCGCCGATGTTCGACCCCTTCAAGACGGCCACGCGCTCGGCGATCCACGTGCCGCGCCCGATTCGGATCGGCTCAACGTCGAGCGAGTTGTGCATCACGTTCGGCCGCCCCTCCCGGAACGTGTGGTCGGAATCGATCACGGTCGAGTACGCGGCCAGGATCACGTCGTCCTCGAGCACGATCCCGGCGGAAGCCGACAGCGTGCACCAGGGTCGAATGCCCACGCGGTCGCCGATCCTGATCGCGGGTGCGGGCTGCGACCAAGCTGGGCTCTCCACCGACAGCCAGGCGTTGTGCAGGATCAGCGAGTTGCTCCCGATCGCGATCTGCTGCGGGCCGTAGAGCCACAGCGGCCGATGGAGGATCGATCCTTCGCCGAACGAGTGGAAGCGACGCGTGCGCCACGGCCGCATCAGGCGCGCCTCGAGTTCCACCCGCCTCATGGGCTGGTTCGCCAGGGTTCTCAGCCGCTTCACCGGCGCGGATGTTAAGTCGCCGCCGGTAACGTGGCGACGGGTGGGCGGCGGACAAGTGCGATGAACGTGACGGCTGAGGATCTCTCGATCGTGATTCCCACGCGGCAGCGCTGGGACAAGCTGCGCCTCACCCTCAGCGCGCTCGAGCGCCAGACGGCCCGCGGCTTCGAGACGATCGTCGTGGTCGACGGCGTGGATGACGTCGTACCGGAGCTCCCGGGCGTAAGGGTCCTCCAGCAGGAGCATGCGGGCCCGGGCGTCGCGCGCAACCACGGCGTGAACGCGAGCGACCGCCCGCTCGTGCTCTTCATCGGTGACGACATGATTCCGGGGCCGGAGTTCGTGGCGCGGCATCTGGCACGCCACGGCAGCGAGCCCGCGGACGAGGTTGCGGTCCTCGGCCGCATCGTGTGGCATCCCTCGGTGCCGCGCGATCGTCTGCACCGCTGGATTGACTGGTCCTGCGCGATGTTCGACTACCGCCAGCTCGAGGAGGAGGGCGCGGTGGACGCGCAGTGGGCGCGCTTCTACTCCTCGAACGTGTCGCTCAAGCGCGAGTTCTTCCTGGCCGTTGGCGGGTTCGACCCTGACTTCGTCTACGACTACGAGGACCTCGACTTCGGCTGGCGCGCCGGGCAATTGGGAATGAAGCTGCTCTACGAGCGTGATGCCCTCGTCGAGCACCTCCATCCGTACGACTGGGGGACGCTCGAGCGTCGCTACCGCAGCCACGCCGCCGGCGAGCGGCTGATGGCCGCCAAGCACGACTGGTTCAAGCCGTGGTTCCACGGCCACATCGCCGCGGCCGCGGCCGAGCCGCGCCCGTCGAGGCTGTATCCACTGCTGGTGGACCGCATCCCCCGTAGGCCGCGTCGGCTGCGCCGCGCGTTCGAACGGCGCGCCAACCGCTACTACCTGCAGCGGTTGGCACCGGCTTTCGAGGAAGCTTGGAACGCGTCGCGGCCGCTCGTCACAGCACCGCGGGACTGACGCGGCGGGTGCCGGCCATCGTCTATTTTGGGCGCGCCATGGGAGGCGCTCATTCGACGCTGTCGCGCTTGCTGACGGTCCCCACACCCGCGCGCGTCCGGCGCTTCGTTCGCTGGCTGCCGATGCGCATCGGATACATCCACGGGCCGCGCCTGATGTCCTGGCTGCGCAAGAAGTGGGTGCTGGCTCGTCACCCGCACGCCACCGTCCGCTTCGGCAAGGGCGTCTATCTGGGGAAGGGCTTCAGCCTCTTCATTCCTCACGGCGGCTCGTTCATCGTCGGCGACCGTGTGGAGTTCCGGCGCGACTTCCGCGCCGAGGTGTCCGGCAGCGGTCGCGTGACCATCGGCGCCGACTGCGTCTTCACCTACTCGGTGCTGATCCAGTGCTCCACCACGATCGACATAGGCGACCGGTGCAACTTCGGGCAGACGACGATCCTCCTGGACGGCCAGCATCGCTTCCGGGACATCACGCGGCCGATGCTCGAGCAGGGCTACGACTTCAGCCCGCTCGTCATTGAGGACGATGCCGTGATCACCACGAAGTGCACGATCATGGCGAATGTGGGGACGCGGGCCTTCGTGGGGGCGAATGCGGTGGTCACCAGGCCGATCCCGCCGTACACAGTGGCCGTCGGCGCGCCGGCTCGCCCGATCGATTACTTCGGTCCGCCCGGCCAAGAACCCAAGCAGCTGAGAGATGCTGCCATGGCGCAGCGCTGATGGCGATGAGCGAGCAGGCTCAGCTCGAGGCCCGTCGCACGAGCCTCTATCAGCAGCTACTCCGCGAGGTGCTCGGAGATGCGCACCGCTATGCCCCGGGGGTCGAGCAGCGCCTACCTACCAGGATCGCCGCGGCGTCCGGGCCCCTGCCACGCCGCGCGGCGCGCTCCGGACGGGAGCACCTACGCGACCTGATCGAGCGCACCGCCGCCCGCGCCGGGTTCAGCCGTCGCCACTTCGACCCACGGGTGGCCGCGGAGCACCTGACCCGGATCGCCGAGCTCTCAGAGGGTTTCGACTGCACCCTCGACCTGCTCGCCGATGAAGCTTCGAAACGCGCCCTGCTGGACCTGCTCAAACTCCGGGTGCTCGGGCCCTATCACGCGCCGCTCCGCACGACTTCGGCGGCGTATCGCGCCAAGCAGGCTGAGGTGGACCGGGAGCTACGGCTCGAGTCGGCCACGTTCGAGGTGTCGGACCCCTGGTTCTCGCCGCTATCGCTCTATCGCGTCCCCGTCCCCGGCGGACCACCGGTAACGCTCCACAGCCATTCCGTGGACGTCGTCAGCGTGTTCCTGCTCCACCAGTACAGCTATGGGCAGGACGGGCGGCGGGTGGGCGTGGGGCCAGGAGATGTCGTCCTGGACGTGGGCGGATGCTGGGGCGACACCGCGCTCTACTTCGCGAGCCTTGTGGGGCCAACGGGCAAGGTCTACACGTTTGAGTTCGATCCGGAGAGCCTGGCGATACTGCGGGCCAATCTCTCACTCAATCCGGAATTGGCCCGGCGCATAGAGGTCGTGGAGCAGGCGCTTTGGGACACGTCCGGAGAGAGTCTCGGGATCATCCAGGCAGGCCGAATGACGCATGTGCAGTCCGACGGGACGACGTCCGGGCTCACGGTCCCAACCGTCACGATCGATGACTTCGTCGACCGCACGGAACTCGAGCAGCTCGACTTCGTGAAGATGGACGTCGAAGGCGTGGAGATGAACGTGCTTCGCGGCGCCACCCGCGCGTTGGCCGAGCTCAGGCCACGCCTCGGCATCGCCGCGTATCACCGCGACGACGATCTCGTGCAGATACCAGAGCTGATCGATTCACTGGGGCTGGGCTACCGCTTCTTCCTCAACACCTATTCGGCGGTCGAGGAGGAGACAGTGCTGTTCGCAACAGCCGCGAACAGCTCCACGTAGCGCGGTCGAAGCCGGTCCCAGCTGAAGTTCTCATAGACGTACCTATGGCGGGCGCAGGCGCGGACCGGATCGCTCGAGTAGGCCACCGGTTCGGCGAGGAGCGGCGCCAGACGTCCGCGTCTCGAGAGGTCGGCGTAAATACCCTCAGGCCCGAGAGCGAACCGGCTCACGCTGTAGTCGTGAGCGATGGTTGGCAGCCCGGTGGCCATTGACTCGATGAGCGCCCTTCCCTGCATCTCGGCGAGCGAGGCGAGCACGAAAACATCGCTCGCACGGCAGTGGTCCGCGACCTCCTCTGCAGGCACGGTGCGGAACGCGTGCCCACTCTCTCCCAGGCGGTCTCGGGCGAGAGCCCGTAGTTGAGCTGTCTCCTCCTCCTCTTGCCCCAGCATCAGCAGGAACGGGCGCGGCGCGGGGATAGCGGCGATCTCCTCGATCAGATAGTCGAGTCGCTTGTGGTAGCGGTTGAGCGCCGCGACGCTCAGGACGATGGCCCGATCGAGCGGCAGCCGCAATCGCTCGCGCAGGGCTCGCCGCTGCTCGTCCGAGGTGGGCGCGAAGTCCGGCCGGATGTCGAATCCGAGTGGAAGGACGGTGTGCCGCCGCGGGTCGGCGCCGCGCTGGATGACGTAGTCGCGTGCCGCTGGCGTGAGCTCTTGAACGTGATCGAGGTGATCGAATCCTCGACTCATGAATGTGCCGTTGCTCAGCAGTAGCTTGAACCGCTGGCGGGTCAGCCGGCGCATCGCCGCTAGCGCGCGCGCCGTGTCCCACTCGCTGAGGAACACCACGTCCGGCCGGCGGTGCAGCAGAACGGGCTGAAGGCTGAGGCCAAAGGAGAGGTGTTCGTAGCGGAAGGCACGGATGCCCGTCAGACGGGAGAGAGCGCGGCACGCTGCCCAGTCACGACGCAGCGTTGGCAGCGCGCGCTCGCCCGGACCGGAGGGCCCGCTTCCCTTGATTAGCTCGAGTTCGAGGCGGGCATCCCCGCGGAACGCGTCGAAGCAGTCTCGCGCGAAGGACTCGAACCCCCTCGCTGCATGGTCGAGGCCGGAGCACACGAGCAGGACGTACGGCGGCGTGCCTCTGTCGTGATGCAGGTCGGCGGTCATTGCGCCCAGCGCCCAAGCGGGCGCTCGACTGAGGCGGGCGGCTCCATCCATGCATTATTTTGGGATGCGCCATGGGAGGCGCCGACTCGACAGTCGAGGCGGCTGAGGCACGTCCGGACGTAACCGATCCGTCGCGCCTCGATCCGCACGTCAAAAGCCTGCGCAGCCACACAGCACGCGGGACGCTCATCAATTCCGGCTTCCAGCTCGGACTGGTGGGGCTCGCGACTCTTCAGCGTGTAGCCGTCGCAGTCTGGCTCACACGCTCCGATTACGGGCTGTGGGGACTCCTCATCGGCACGCTCGTCACGCTCATCGCGCTGAAGCAGGTCGGCGTCGCCGACAAGTACATCCAGCAGAACGAGCCCGACCAGGAAGCGGCATTCCAGAAGGCATTCACGCTCGAGCTCGCGTTGTCGGTCGCCTTCTTCTTACTGGCAGTGCTCGTACTGCCGCTGTACGCGCTGCTGTACGGACACACGAGGATGATCCTGCCGGGCATCGTGCTGGCGCTCACGGTGCCGCTCACCGCATTCGAGTCGCCGTCCTGGATCCCGTACCGGCGGATGCAATACGCACGGCAGCGGACGCTGACGGCGATCGATCCGGTCACAGCCGTGGTGGTGACGATCGCTCTCGTGGCGAGCGGCGCCGGCTACTGGGGGATGATCATCGGGGCGATCGTGGGGAGCGCCGCCGGCGCTTTGGTGTGCACCGTCACCAGCCCGTACAAGATCCGGCTTCGCTACGACCGCGGGACTCTTCGCGAGTACTCGTCCTTCTCGCTGCCGCTCTTCGGCGCCGGCCTGAGCGGCCTCCTGGTCATCCAGGGCACCCTGATCGTCGGCAGCCACACGGTCGGACTGGTGGGCATCGGAGCCATCGGGCTCGCCACCAACGCCGTGACCTTCACCAACGGCGTGGACTCGATCGTCAGCCAGACGATCTATCCGGCGGTGTGCGCGGTCGCACACCGCAGGGAGGTGCTCGCGGAAGCGTTCGTGAAGTCGAACCGCGTGGCGCTCATGTGGGCGGCACCGTTCGCCGTCGGAGTGGCCCTGTTCGCTGGTGATCTCATCCACTTCATCCTCGGCGACCGCTGGCATTCCGCGATTGGTCTCGTGGTGGCCATCGCTTTGATCACGGGCCTCAGCCAGGTGGCCTTCAACTGGCAGATCTTCATGCGAGCCGTCAACCAGACCAAGCCGCTTTTCGTGGCATCGATCGCCAACCTGGTCGCCTTCTTCGCGGTGTCCATCCCGGCCATGATCGCGTTCGGAACGGCCGGCTACGCAGTGGGATTCGGGGCAGCAACCATCGTCCAGATCGCCTTGCGCGGGTGGTACATGCGCAGGCTGTTCCACGGTTTCAAGGTGATCCGGCAGATGCTGCGGGCGGTCGCTCCAACGCTTCCGGCCACCGCCGTCGTGCTGGCCGTGAGGGCGCTCGCGAGCGGCGGCATGTCAGGGCCGCGCGCCATCGCGGAGTTCGCGCTGTACGCGACCACGGCGGTGGGGGCCACCTGGCTCCTCGAGCGCACGCTGGTGAGCGAGCTGTTCGCATACATGCGCGGGCGCCGACCCAAGCGCATGTGGACGGCCGTCCCGGCCGGCCAGTCCTCGGGCGCCTGACGGCTACCGCACGCGCAGCAGCTCGGACCACATCGAGCCGGCCACGCGGGCGGCGTAACCGGCGCGCGCCAGCCTCGACATCCGGCGCCACTCGTGCGGATCGAAGCCGTCGGGCTTGTGCCCGTACTGGCGGAGGGCGGCGTCGCCCGCGAGCGCAGGTAGCGGGTGCCGCCAGGCCCGGTGCCCGACTCCGAAGCGATGGAAAGCCTGGTTGGCCGAGTAGCCGTGGCGGAAGAAGCGCCGCAGGAACGGGCGCAGCTCGCTCTCCCCGTCGTGATCGACGAGCGCGTTCGGGCAGTAGCCGAGCGCGTAGCCGGCATCGCGCGCCCGGAAGCAGAAGTCCACGTCCTCACCGATGTGCCGCCAGGTCTCGTCAAAGCCGCCGATCGCTTTGAACGCGTCGGCGTGCACCAGAAGGTTCGCGGTGGCGGCCCAGCCCTGCTTGACCCAGGCTGCCTGACCGAACCTCCACAGCGCCTCGAAGCGCTCGATCGCGTTGGGCCTTTCGCTGGTCTGCAGTGTCACCTCGCCTGCCACGAGCGGAGCTGAGCTCGCACACGCGCGCAGCTCCGCGAGCCAGTCGGGGCGCGGAACGCAGTCGGCGTCGGTGAAGGCATACAGGTGGCTGCTCGAAGCGCCGGCACCGAGGTTCCGCGCGCGCGAGCGGTTTGCGATCCGGTCGCGCACCACCGTCGCACCGTGACTCTCGGCCACTTCGGCGGTGCGATCCGCCGAACCGTTGTCAACGACGATCACCTCGAAGAGGTCGCGCGGAAGGGTCTGCGACTCCAGGCTGCGCAGGAGTGGCGGAAGCGACTCCGCCGCGTTACACGCCGGCACGATCACGCTCAGCTCGGGCACGCGCGCACTGTAATCACAGGCAGCCGCCCCTCGCGCCGGACCGGCACATCGCGGTTGAGGGCGGATGTAAGCTGCCCGGCCCATGCGTATGCGGAGGCGCAGCTCGGGCCGGGCTCACAGCCCGCTCAAGGGGAAGATGGTCTTCAGTTTCGGCGCCCGCCGGAGCGGTACGTGGTGGCTGCAGCGGATCATCACGGCACATCCGGCGGTCGCGGCCGTGCCGTCCGAGAGCTTCTTCTTCTCGCGCGCAATCGCCCCGCTCCTCGAGTGCTTTCAGGACATCGACCGCGACGCTCCGAGCACGGGGAGGATCTACGCCGAGCGAGAGCTGTTGCTCGATGCCACGCGCGATTTCTGCGATCGGATCTTCGGCCAGTTCGCCGAGCGCGGGACGCAGCGCATCGGCGAGCGCACTCCCTGGCACGTCGAGCATCTCGACCTCATGAACGCGCTCTATCCGGACGCCTACTACATCCACATCATCCGCGATGGCCGGGACTCGGCGCGCTCGCTCACATCGATGGATTGGTTCTCGGGATCGCTCGAAGAAGCGGCGGCCGAGTGGCGCCGCTCGGTGCTCGCCGCCCGCGACGCGGAGCGACCGGCGCGCTTTCTCGAGGTGCGCTACGAGGAGCTGCTGTCCGATCCCGCTCGCTTGATCCCCCGGCTCTATGACTTTCTGGAGCTGGACGCCGATGCCAAGGTGCTGAGCGCGGCGCTTGCTGAGGCCCGTGTCGAACGGAACACGGATTCCCAGACGAGCGTTGGAACCGAGAAGTGGCGTGGCCTGATGTCCGCCGAAGACCAGGCGGTGGTGCTTCGCGCGGCCGGTGACGCGCTCGTCGTGTACGGCTACGCGACCGAGGACGAGCGCGAGGCGGCGCTCGGCGGGGCGCCGATCAGCTAGCCGCCCCTGCGCCCTTTCCGGCCGCGACGACGGGCCGTCCCGCCAGCGGTCCGGCAGAGATCACGATCGCGCGCCGCACCAGCTCGTTCTCCACATCCAATGCGATGGCGAAGTCGACCCTGGTCGCGTCCCCTCCGATCGCCGAGAAGAAGACCGTTACGAGCGGGTTGCCGGGCGCCGAGCTCCACCAAGACGAGCGGCCGCCGCCGGGCGAGATCCAGCGCTCATCGACGTACCGCCGGGCGAAGGTGTCCTCCGCCAGCATTACGAGCGCTGCGCGCGCCTCCTCGTCGTGCAGTGAAAGATCGCCATCGGCGCTTCGGTACAGCAGCTCGAACGACGGCGTGGTGAGCGACCGGAGGGCTTCGCCGTCGCGTTCATGCAGGGCCTGCACGAAGTAGAAGGCGAGCGCATCGCCGGGCTCACCTGGATCGGCCGAGGCTGGACGCTGCAGCGTCGCCCGCACCTTCGAGAGACGTGAACGCAGTCCGGGCGTGGGCCGAGCGGCAGGCGGCGCCGCGCCGAGATCGGAGAAATGCTCGCTCGAGAGGACGCGAACCGTCTCGAGCACATCCTCTCCGGCCTCCACGCCCAGCCATTCGAACAGCTCCTGGCAGAAGGCCGCGGGGGCGCTGCGCAGGTCCTCGTAGCTCACCTCGCGATAGCGCGGGAGGTCGCCCAGCGTTTCGCGAGCGTGGTCAACCGTGTAGTCGTAGTGCGCGGCGCAGGCCGCGTATGACCGGTCCGGCATCCACGGCGCCCGCATCAGGGACCTGATCACAGCCTCGCGATCGCGGACGATGTGGATGTACCAGGCGTCCGGGTAGACGTCGCGCTTGCGTTCGAGGTCAAAGGAATCGGTCCGTCCGGAGATCGGCGTCTTCTCCACCACGAACGGCGGCGTGGATCCGTTCGATACGTGCGTACGCATCGCCGTCAGAACGCCGTCGCAGAGGTCCCGCACAAGGTCCACCAACTCCTCGCGATCGAGGTAGAGCTGCAGCCCTCGGAAGACCGGGTCGCGCCCCTCGATGTTGTCGAACAGGCGATCGACGCCGAAGTCGAACAGATGCGACTCCGCCTGCACTCCCGCGATCTCAGGATGCGTGGCCAGCAGCGTCACCAGCCACGTCGTACCGCTGCGGGGTGCTCCTTCGACGAAGATCACACGGTCCCGCAGCGGGCTACCGTCCCTCCCCATTGAGGGGATCGTAAGCAATCGCCGGCTGCCCACGGCGCAGTAAGCGGCGCGCGCACGTCTCACGCTCTGTATAACCCCGCCCATGGAGGCGCCCGGGCAGGGGCGGCGCTGGTCGTCGACGCCATCTTCCGTTGTAAGTGACCGCTACGACACGCTGGTCGTAGGGGCCGGCTATGCCGGCGCGATCATGGCCGAGCGCCTCGCGTCGCAGCTCGGCCGACAAGTTCTGGTGATCGACCGGCGCGACCACATCGCCGGCAATGCGCACGACTACTACGACGACCACGGCGTGCTGGTTCACAAGTACGGGCCGCACATCTTCCACACGAACTCGCAGAAGGTCGTGGACTACCTGTCCGAGTTCACCCACTGGCGCCCCTATGAGCACCGCGTGCTCGCGCGAGTGGGTGACCAGTTGCTGCCGATCCCGATCAACCGCACCACGCTCAACGAGCTCTACGGCATCGGGCTGCGCACCGAGCAGGAGGTGGAGGAGTTCCTCACTGCTCGCGCCGAGACGGTGGACTACATCCGTAACAGCGAGGACGTGGTGGTTGCGAAGGTCGGCCGCGATCTCTACGAGAAGTTCTTCAGGGGATACACGCGCAAGCAGTGGCAGCGCGACCCGTCGGAGCTGCACTCGTCGGTATGCGCGCGCATTCCCGTGCGCACCGACGAGGATGACCGCTACTTCACCGACTCGTTCCAGAACATGCCGGCGGACGGCTACACGTCGATGTTCGAGCGCATGCTCGATCACCCGCTGATCGACGTCCAGCTCAGCACGCGCTTCGAAGAGGTGAGGGACGAGCTCGAGTATCACCACCTCGTCTACACCGGCCCAATCGACGCCTTCTTCGAATACAAGTTCGGCGCCCTGCCGTACCGATCACTCGAATTCGAGCTTAAGAACGAGCCGACGCCGGATGGCGGGTACCTGCTCGCGGCGACCCAGGTGAATGAACCGAGCGAGAACGTGCCGTATACGCGGACCACAGAGTTCCGGCGCATGACCGGCCAGCACCACCATCCATCCTCGACGGTGGCCTACGAGTACTCCCGCAGCGAGGGCGACCCGTACTACCCCATCCCCACCGACGAGACGCGCGCGCTCTACAGACGCTACGCAGCGCTGGGCGACGACCTCCCTGACGTGACCTTCGTCGGCCGCCTCGCCCGATACCAGTACCTGAACATGGACCAGGTCGTGGGTCAGGCGCTCGCCGCGTTCGAGAAGCTCGCGCAGTCACTGGCGGTGGCGTGATGCGCACGGTCACGCGGGCACGGCGCCCGGCTTGGCTCGCGTACCTCCGCGAGAGCATCACGACGTTCGACAACGTGCCGGAGCGGCAGGGCCCACTCCTCCCGCGCGGACTCGAACGGCTGCTGCTCCGGATCCTCGGCCGGCCGATCCAGTGCACGGAGTGCGGCCAAACGATCTTCGTGGGCCTGCCGATCGTGTGGCGTGGCCAGCTGCTGCTCTTCGGCGCGCACCAGCACGTCGTACGAGTCTCGTTCGCAAGCTCGGACAGCATGCAATTCCGCCACGCGTACGCGGGCGAGTGCCCCTCGCCCGAGCGACCCTGGATCGACTGAGTGTGTCCGTACTCACGGCGATCATCACTCACCTCGGCCCGGCAGAGGTCGGGAAGCAACTCGACTATCTGCGGTCCCTGGCGCCCGATTCCGATTTCGTGCTGTGCCACGGCGGCTCGCGTTCGGACTTTGCCGCGCTGCCGCACGATCGCGCTGTGTACATCGAGGATCCGTCCCTCCGCGGGCCTGCGAAGTTCCAGTCCTACAACGAGATCCTCCGCCGCGTGTACGAGACGTATGTGCAGGACGAGCCGGGCGTCGACCTCGTCTACTTCATCGAGTACGACCACCTGATCCTGAGCCCACGCTTCGAGCAGGAGCTCGAGTCGCTGGCCGAGCGCTCGGACGCCGGCTTGTTCGCGAAGTGCGTGAGCCCCCGCAACGACACGAACTGCCCGCACTTCGCGCGCGGGCGCCACGACGAGCGCCTCAACCGCTTCTTCCACGAGATCTCGCAGCGCGACGATCCGGCCGTGCGCTGGGGCTGCCTGGGCGACGGCATGCTCTTCCGCCGGGAGACTCTCGCGGCCGTCGCCGGGGTGAGCGATCCGCCTCACGGGTTCATGGAGCTGCTGATTCCCAGCCTCGTGTACCACCTGGGCTTCGAGATCATCGACGTGGACGCCATCAGCCACCTGTACACCGGGCTCCGCTGGCGCCCGGAATACACGCTGGAGGACGCACTCGCGGCCAAGCGTCGTGGGCAGACATTCCTCCATCCCTTCAAGGACCTTCGCGGCCTCGACCTGCTCTGGGACGGATCCGCCCGGCGTGAGACCGCTGGTGTTCGGTGGTAGCCCATGGCCGGCCATGCCCTCGTCCGTCGCGCGACTGACTATCGGGATCCCCGGTCTCTGTCGAGCCGCTTTCGCGCTCGCCGGGACAACCGCTTCCTGAAGCCGCTCATCGCGGACCTGCGGCAGGCGATCGACCGGCCCATTCGCGTCCTCGACGTGGGCGGGCGTGTGGAGACCTGGATCAACAACGGCATCGCCGAGTCGGAGGCTGTTGAACGGATCCTCGTGACGAACTTCTTCGAGGAGCTCGCCGCGACCGATCACCCCAAGATCGCGTGCCAGGCGGGTGTGGACGCGCGGGGGATGGAGTTCGCTGACGCCCAGTTCGACCTGGCGTTCTCAAACTCGGTGATCGAGCACATCCCCGGGAGGGACGGTCAGCGACAGATGGTCGAGGAATGTCTTCGCGTGGCCCGGTGCCTCTATATCCAGACGCCGAACCGATGGTTCCCGATCGATCCGCACCACCCGTTCCCAGGCTTCCATTTCCTGCCCCTCGAAGCCAAGATTTTTCTCCTGCGGACGCTCCCGATCGACCGCGTGGGTCGCATTCCCGAGCGCGGCGACGCCGAGTGGAGCGCCCGCCAGGTGGAGCTTCTGAGCGCGCGCCGGTTTCGGGAGCTGTTTCCTCCGGGCGCGCCCGTCCTGATCGCGCGCGAGCGCCTGTTCCTGCTCAGCAAGAGCCTGATTGCGGTCGTCCCCCCATCGGGCGACTACGCTCGGCTTCGGCAGATGGAACCGGCGGACGCTTAACTACGCATGGTCGCGCCGCGCCGGTAAACCCCCTAAACCCACGGCGAATTACACTCTTTTGCCTCCCAAAGTGAGCCACGAGCTTTCACACCTCCGGGCCCTCGAGGCCGAGTCGATCCACATCATGCGCGAGGTGGCCGCCGAGTTCGAGCGGCCCGTGCTGCTGTTCTCCGGCGGCAAGGACTCGCTCGTGCTCGTGCGCCTCGCCGAGAAGGCCTTCCGGCCGGCGAAGTTCCCGTTCCCGCTCATGCACGTGGACACGGGACACAACTTCCCCGAGGTGATCGAGTTCCGCGACAAGCTGATCGACCACCTCGGCGAGCGGCTCGTGGTCGCCTCAGTGGAGGAGTCGATACGTCAGGGCCGGGTGCAGGAGGAAACCGGCCCGAGAGCCTCGCGCAACCGCCTGCAGACGGTCACGCTGCTCGACGCGCTCGCCGAGCACGGGTTCGACGCCGCGTTCGGCGGCGCGCGCCGCGACGAGGAGCGGGCGCGGGCGAAGGAGCGCATCTTCTCCTTCCGGGACGAGGCCGGCCAGTGGGACCCGAAGTCGCAGCGGCCGGAGCTCTGGAGCCTCTACAACGGGCGTCACAAGAAGGGCGAGCACGTGCGCGTGTTCCCGCTCTCGAACTGGACGGAGCTCGACGTGTGGCAGTACATCGCGGAGGAGGAGCTCGAGATCCCATCCATCTACTTCGCCCACAGGCGGCAGGTCTTCCGGCGCGACGGCATGCTCTACGCGCTCAACCCGTTCGTGCCGCTGATCGACGGCGAGGAACCGTTCGAGGCGAGCGTGCGCTACCGAACGGTGGGCGACATGTCGTGCACGGGCGCCGTGCAGTCGGAGGCCACGACGCTCACCGCGGTGGTCGAGGAGATCGCCGCCACGCGAATCACCGAGCGCGGCGAGACCCGCGCGGACGACCGCGTCAGTGAAGCCGCGATGGAGGACCGCAAGCGCGGTGGCTACTTCTAGGTGACCACGTCCAAGCCCATCGACACGAACGGCCATCCGGAACCGCCGGCGATCGAGCGGCGCGCCAGCACGCTCCGCATCGCCACCGCCGGCTCCGTCGACGACGGCAAGAGCACCCTGATCGGCCGCCTGCTGTTCGACTCCAAGCAGGTGTTCGCGGACCAGCTCGAGCACGTGGAGGAGACGAGCCGTCGCCGCGGCGACGAGTACGTGGACCTCGCGCTGCTCACCGACGGCCTGCGCGCCGAGCGCGAGCAGGGCATCACGATCGACGTGGCGTATCGCTACTTCGCCACGCCGCGCCGGCGCTTCATCCTCGCGGACACGCCGGGGCACGTCCGCTACACGCGCAACATGGTCACCGGCGCGTCCACCGCGGACCTCGCACTGATCCTGATCGACGCCCGCAAGGGCGTGTCAGAGCAGACCAAGCGCCACGCCTTCGTCGCGTCGCTCGTGGGCGTCCCCCACCTCACCGTCTGCGTGAACAAGATGGACCTCGTGGACTTCTCAGAGGACGTGTTCGAGAACATCCGCGAGGAGTTCGAGGACTTCGCCGCGCGGCTCGAGCTCACCGACGTGGAGTTCATCCCGATCTCCGCGCTCGACGGTGACAACGTGGTCGAGCGCTCGCAGCGCATGAAGTGGTACGACGGCGCGCCGCTGCTCTACCACCTTGAGCACGTGCACGTGGCGTCGGACCGCAATCTCGTGGACGTTCGCTTCCCGGTGCAGTGGGTGATCCGGCCAACCGAGGGCGACGGCGGCCGCGGCTACGCGGGCCAGATCGCGGCGGGCATCCTCCGCAAGGGCGACGACGTGCTCGTGGTGCCGTCAGGCGACACTTCGCGGATCGCGTCGATCGAGAGCCCCACCGGCGACCTGGACGAGGCTGTGCCGCCGATGTCGGTGGTGGTGCGGCTCCAGGACGAGCTCGACGTGTCGCGCGGGGACATGCTCTGCCGCCCCGGCAACCGCCCGCACCGCTCGCGCCAGCTCGAGGCGATGGTGTGCTGGATGAGCGACGAGCCGGTGACCGTGGGCAAGCGCCTGATGCTGAAGCACACCACCCGCTGGGTGACGGCGACGGTGGACGACATCCGCTACCGGGTTGACGTGGAGACGCTCCACCGCGACACGAAGGCCACGTCCCTGCAACTCAACGACATCGGCCGCCTCAAGATCCGCACGAGCTCGCCACTCGCCGTGGACGACTACCGCCGCAACCGCACAACGGGCAGCTTCATCCTGGTCGACGAGGCCACGAACGACACCGTCGGCGCCGGGATGATCACCGAGCTGATCACCAACGGCACGTCCACGGAGCAGTCAGACCGCTCTCCCAACGTCACCTGGCACGAGGGAGGGCTCACGCGCGAGGAGCGCTGGCGCACGCTCGGCCAGAAGGGCGCCACGGTGTGGCTCACGGGCCTGCCGGCGTCGGGCAAGTCCACGATCGCATCCGCGCTCGAGCAGCACCTCGTGTCGCGCGGCCGGCTCGCCTACCGCCTCGACGGCGACAACCTCCGCCACGGCCTGAACGGAAACCTCGGCTTCTCCGCGGAGGACCGCGCGGAGAACGTGCGCCGCACCGCTCACGTGGCGCGGCTCTTCGCCGACGCCGGCACGATCGCGATCGCATCGCTCGTCTCGCCCTACGTGAGCGACCGCTCCGCGGCCCGCGCCTCGCACGACGAGCTCGAGCTCGACTTCGTGGAGGTGTTCGTGGACACGCCGCTCGAGGAGTGCGAGCGCCGCGACCCGAAGGGCCTGTACGCGAAGGCGCGCCGCGGCGAGATCAGCGGCATGACCGGGATCGACGATCCCTACGAGCCTCCTGAAGCCCCCGAGATCGTCGTGCGCGGCGGGTCGGCGGAGGAGGCCGTGGAGGCGATCGTCACGCGGCTCCAGGAACTCGGGATCATCGAGTAGCCGCGGGTGGTCGAGGGCCTCGACCACGTGCAGCTCGCCTGCCCGCGCGGCGGCGAGGACGAGGCGCGGCGCTTCTACGGCGGCCTGCTCGGCCTCCGCGAGATCGAGAAGCCAGAGCCGCTCCGCGCGCGAGGCGGAGTGTGGTTCGAATGCGGCGCGCAGCAGCTCCACCTCGGCGTTGAGGAGCCGTTCGCCCCTGCTCGAAAGGCGCATCCCGCGCTGCTCGTCGGCTCTGTCACGGCACTAGAAGAGCTGGCGGTCCGGCTGGACCACGTGAGCTGGGACGAAGACCTGCCCGGTTACCGGCGCTTCTACGTGTCGGATCCGTTCGGCAACCGCCTGGAGCTGCTCAGCACGATCACCTGACTGGCGCATCGGGTACCACCCATGCGGTAGAAGTCACCACCAGAAGCAGGGGATGGCGGGAGGCCATGGAGCAGGCATGCGTAATCGGCGTCGGTGGGTGGATCCCGCCGGGCGGCGAGGACGACCAGTGGCGGGCACTGATAGCGCTTGACGGGGTGCCGGTGGCGCGCGTGCGGCTGCCGAATCCCGGCGAGGCCGGCGAGGAGTTCCGGCGGGCGGCCATCGACCGTCACGCAGACGGGCAGCGCTCGTATTTGGAGCTCCTCGAGCGCATGGAACGGCGCCTCGGGGTGCCGCGCCGGGCCCCAAAGCCGTTGACGAAGTCGGTGGTGGTGTGCACGCACCGCCGGCCGCACATGGTCGCGGGCCTGCTCGAGGCGATCGACAGGCTGGACCCCGCTCCTCACCAGCTCGTGGTGGTGGACAACGATCCCGGCCACCAGGACGTGCGAGCGCTGGCGGAGCAAGCGGGGGCGCACTACATCCGCGAGGACGTCCGAGGCCTCGACAATGCGCGGCGGGCCGGTCTGGCCGCCGCCACCGGCGACGTGGTGGCCTTCACCGACGACGACTGCCTTCCCAGCCCGCGCTGGCTGCGCGATCTCGACGAGCTCTTCGACGATCCGCGCGTGGCGGCGGTGACCGGTCCGGCTTTCGCGCACCAGCTCGACGCTCCCGCCAAGCGTGCCTTCGAGGAGTCCGGCGGATTCGGCCGCGGCTTCCACCGCCGCGTGCACGAGTGGGAGAACCTGTCGCCGCCGGGCGCGAGCCGCGCCGGCGCGGGCGCGAACATGATCCTGCGGCGCGCGATCGCAGCGCAGGTCGGCGAGCTCTTTCCGCCTGAGCTCGACGCCGGAACGCCAACCCAGTCCGGCGGCGATCTCTACGCCCTGTACAAACTGCTGGCGGCGGGTTACCGGGTGGTGTACGACCCGGGCACCTACGTCCTCCACCGCCACCGCGCGGACTTCGAAGCCATGCACCGCACCTTCCGCGGGTACGGCACGGGGCTATCCGCAGCGCTCACCAAGCTCCTCCTGGAGGAGCGGGAGCTCACCGCGCCAGCCGCCTGGCGGTGGCTCATCGAGCAGTGGCTCGACTCCCTCGGCGGCGACGCTCTCGCGCGGCGGATCGGGCGCGACTACCTGCGCGGCGGCCTGGCGGGACCGACGGCCCTGCGCAGGGCCAAGCGAAGCTCCGGCCAGACTCGACTTTCGAGTATCGAGCATCGAGCATCGAGTCTCGAAACTCGACACTTGACGCTCGAAACCAGCGACGACCCGCTTGTCTCGGTCGTCGTCACCACGTGCAACAGGCCAGACGCGCTCCGGCGCTGCGTGGCCGCGCTCTCGCGACAGGAGCCGGGCACGCCGCCGTTCGAGGTGATCGTGGTGAACGACGCCCACATGCCCACGCAGCCGATCTTCGGCACGCGCACGATCCACACGCGCGGCGCGGGCACCGGCGGCGCACGAAACACCGGCGCCGCCGCGGCACGCGGCGAGCTTCTCATCTTCCTCGACGACGACGTCGTGCCCGAGCCCGACCTCGTGTCCCGCCACCTGCAGGCGCATAGCGGGGACGGCAACCGCGTGGTGATCGGCTACTGCGAGCCACGGCCGCGGAGCCGCAACCTCGCCTCGCTTGGGGCGACCGCCTGGTGGGAGGACCACTACCGCGCTCTGCGCGACGCCGCCGCCCTCACGTTCATGGACATGCTCAGCGGCAACATGTCCGTGCGGCGTGAGACGTTCGATCGTGTGGGCGGCTTCGATCCGGCGCTCCCGCGGCGCGAGGACTGGGAGTGGGGCATCCGAGTGCTCGAGTGCGGCGTATCCGCGGTGTACGAGCCGCGTGCGCGCGCGGCGCACGAGTTCACCTTCTCCGCGCGCAAGGCGCTGGCGGCCGGGTTCCTCCACGGCGTCTCCGACGCCGCGCTGATCCGCCGGCGCCCCGCTGCCGTGGCGGCACTGCCCACGCGCTGGAGCTATCGCAACATGCTGCGGCGGCCGCTCAAGGCCGCCCTGTTCCTGGCGCTTCAGACGCCGCCTGGCCGCTCGTGCGGCATGCTCGCCCTCAAAATGCTCGAATGGGCTAAGGCGCGTCCCACGTGGTCCCGGGTGTTCGGACTCTTCCTCGGGGCACAGTACGAGCGCGGGCGGCGCGAAGCAGGGGATCCGCGCAGGCCCGCGGTGGTACCGCCGGTGGTCGAGATCGAGCTCGACTCCGACGAGCCCGTACCGCGCCCCCGCATGATGGCGCCGCGAGTGAGGCTGCTCGTGCGAGGCGAGACCGTGAGCGAGTTCTCCGCCTACGGCGGGCACTGGGGCCGGACACTCGCCGAGCAGGTGGCCAGGTCCGGCCACTGGCACTGGTGGCGAGCGGTCGAGGACGACACGCCGCCGGCGCACGCTCCCGGGGTGGAGGTGGTGAATGCATCCACCTGGCGCGAGCGCGATCGCATCATCCGTGCCTCGTTCGCACAGACGCTCGTGATACCGCTGCGCGAGACGGCTCCGCAGCCGCGCTGGCTCGACCAGGCGGCCGAGGCCACGCGTGCCGAGCGGGTGGCGCTGGCGACCGGCAGCGGAGTGGGAGCCGGGGAGCCGGCCCAGCCCGTGCTCCTTCAGCCGCCCGAGTCGGATGCCTACCAGGCGATCGGGAAGCCCCCGGCGTACCTGGCCCTGGACCGCGACGCGTACGAGCTGCTCGGCGGGGTGGACCTCACCCTGGCCCCCTACGGGGATCACGCGGTGCTGCTCGATCTCGTGCAGAGGGCGCTGCACAGCGGCTGGCTCGTGGCACGGCGGGACGTTCCCGGGCTGCCCGCCCCGACCCGCGCCGAGAGCCTCTCGCTCACCAGAGCGCGCGCCTTCCTTCAGGTCGGGTCGGCGTCGCTGCGCCCGGCGCTGGCGCGGCTCGCGGCCGGCCTGATCCCGGGTGGTCCGACTTTCGCGGGCGGCATCGCCCACGCCGGCGCCTGGCTCGCCGGCGTGGCCGCCGCGCGGCGCTACAGGAGCGCGGTGCCGCCGCCGGCGCCTGCGTCGCTCGCGGACGTGTCGAGCGGCGCTGCCTCCCAGTGGTGCTCGGGGCGCAGAAGGCCCTCGCCTGCCGAGCGTCCCGTCATGCGCAGGGGATAGGCCTGCCAGTGGAAGTCATAGGCGTACTCCCAGCTCCGGTCATGGATACCCACGTCGATGAGGTACTCGCCGGGCACCACCTCGAGCCGTTCCAACCCGAGCGAGACGCGGACCCCGCCGCGGGGCTCCACCCGCCCGAGCCGCACGCCGGCAGCCTCCGTACTGAGGTCGCAACACACCGTGCCGTCGCGGGCACGTGAGATGGTCACGGTCGCGATCGGGTCCAGCACCTCGTAGTCCACGCGGGAGGTCACGTCGAGGCTCACCGAGAACGGCGCTCCCGTCTCGAGCTCCTCCTGGAACGCCACCCGCTCGATCACAAGCTCGAGGCTGCCGAAGCGATTGCGCCGCAGCTCGAGCCCCGGCGCCGCATCCGCGTCCGGGATGCTGAGCGGCGTGCGTTCCATCGTCTCCGAGCGCATCGCGTCCGAGTACTCGCCCACCACTTCGCCCGCCGGCCCCTCCGCGCGCACCTGGCCGCCCTGCAGCCACAGCGCCCGGTCGCACTCCTCCACCACGGTCTCGAGGGCATGCGACGCGAGCAGCACGGCGGTGCCGTGCGCGCGAAGCTCCCGGATGCGGTCGAGGCAGCGCGCCTGGAAGCGAAGGTCGCCCACCGCGATCACCTCGTCCACGAGCAGGACGCGCGGGTGCAGCTGCGCCAGCACGCCGAACGCGAGCCGCAGCTTCATGCCGTCGCTGTAGGTGCGCACCGGCGCGTCGGCAAATCGTTCAAGCTCGGCGAACTCGAGCGCGCGCGGCACCACCGCCCGCGCCTGGGCGCGCCGCAGCCCTGCCACCACCGCGGTGGTGTACGCGTTCTCCCGACCGCTCAGCGACAGGTCGAACGAATCGCCAAGGGTGAGGATCGACGCCACCTCGCCGTCCACCTCCACGCTGCCGCGCGTGGGCCGGCCGAGCCCTGCCGCAAGTCGCAGCAGCGTGGACTTTCCCGCGCCGTTCGCGCCGATCAGGCCAACGGCCTGTCCCGGCCGCACCTCCACGGATACGTCGCGGAGGGCCCAGCTGCGCTCGCCGCGGCGGGCGGCCAGCGGCACGCGCCGCGTGAGCGTGCCGCGCAGCGTGCGCTCTCCGGACCAGCGCGGGTACGACTTCCACACACCCTCCAGCCGGATCACAGCTCGTCCACGAAGCCGGGGCTGAGGCGGTTGAAGAAGACGAGACCGGAGCCGGCCACGATCACGCTCACCGCTGCCACCAGCGCGAGCCAGCCCGGTGCGGGGAGCGTGCCGCCCAGCACGATCGAGTGGTATCCGTCCACGATCGTGGTCATCGGGTTGATGCGAAGCAGCGAGCGGTACCGATCGGGCAGGCGCGCCAGGTCGTAGAACACCGGCGTGAAGTAGAAGAGCATGGTCACGCCCACCCCCACGATGTGCCGGACGTCACGGAAGTAGATGGTCGCCGCGGCGGTGAGCCAGGCGATCCCGGCCATCAGCGTGAGCTGGATGACCACGAGCACCGGCAGGAAGAGGATCGTCCAGTGCAGCCCGGTGGTGGCCACCACCATCACCGCCAGAACGGGCAGAGCAAGCAGCAGGTCGATCAGCGGTACCGTCACGGCCACGAGCGGCAACGCGACAAGCGGGAAGCGCGGCTGGAACACGAGGTGGCGGCGGTCGAGCAGCGACGAGGTGCCGTTGGCCACGCCGGTGCTGAACCAGTTCCACGCGATCAGGCCGGAGAAGACGAACGGCGCGTAATGAGGCACCCCGAGGTGGAGCACGTGCGAGAACGCGATCACGAGCACGCCGAGCTGGGCGAGCTGGCGCACGAGCGGCCAGGCCCAGCCGAGCAGCGTGAACCGATGCAGCGACGCCACCTCGCGCGCGGCGAGATGAGCCACCAACTCCCGCAGCCTCCCAAGTTCTGCCCCACGCCGCAGGGCATCCGCCGCAATGGCCCCCATGCCACGTCCAAGGATAAGTCGATGCTCATCCCCGTGAGCCGGTTTGACAGTTACACTCCCGCCGCCAACCCGAGGGGGCTCTTATGACGGACTATGCAGTGGCCGACGACGTCGAGCCAGTGGCTCACGAGTCGCGCGACAGGGCAATTACCGCTGTCGTCACCGCAGCGCCCATCCTGGCGCTCGGCTTCGTTGCATGGCAGCTGTGGGAGGAAGCCCTCCATTGGAGTGACGTGATCGTCTTCGGTGTGCTGTACGTGGCGTTCGGGCTGGGTGTGACGGTGGGTTTCCACCGCCTGTTCACGCACCGCAGCTTCAAGACCACTCCGGCGCTCCGCTTCATCTTCGCCGCGCTTGGGTCCGCCGCCATCGAGGGACCGGTGATCTCGTGGGTGGCCGACCACCGCAAGCACCACGCTTTCTCCGACAAGGAGGGCGATCCCCACAGCCCGCACGTGGGCCATGGCGGCGGGTTGCGCGGGGCGCTCGCAGGCCTGGCGCACGCGCACCTGGGCTGGCTCTTCATCCATACCCAGCGCGGCGCGAAGAAGCGCTACGCGCCCGATCTGATGGCGGATCCGATCGTCGCGTTCGTGGATCGCACCTTCGTCACGTGGGCGCTGCTCGGCCTCGGGCTCGCATTCGCCCTCGGCGCCGCCATCGGCCACTCGCTGAAGGCCGGCGTCACGGGGCTGCTCTGGGGCGGCGCGGTGCGCATGCTCGTGGTGCACCACGTCACCTACAGCATCAACTCGCTCTGCCACTTCTTCGGCAGCCGCCGCTTCAACACCGACGACGAGTCCCGCAACCTGATGTGGCTCGCCCCGTTCTCCTTCGGCGAGGCCTGGCACAACAACCACCACGCGTTCCCCACGTCCGCCGAGCACGGCATGAGGCGCTACGAGTTCGACATCTCGGCGCTCGTGATCCGCGGGCTCGAGCGGCTTGGGCTGGCGTGGGACGTGGTGAGGATCTCGCCGGAGCGGCAGGCGATGAAGGCGAGCGCGCCCGCCTGATGGCACTCGCTCGAACCGCCCCCTTCCGCGCGGAGCTCGAGCGCTGCTTCCCGGACAGGCCGTTCGAGATCGAGTTCTGGGACGGCACCCGCGTGCCCGCCACGAGCGGGAACGGCGTGCCGCACTTCCGTGTGCGCTCCCCCAGGGCGCTGGCGCATGCACTGCGCGCGCCCGGGCAGCTGGGGCTTGGCCGCGCGTACGTGGCGGGCGAGCTGGACGTGGACGACATGGACCGCGTGATCCGGCTGCTCGACAGCTGGGAGCCGCCGCCGCTCGCGCGCGGGGACCGGGCGCGCCTCGCGCTCGCCGCCGTGCGGGCCTGTGGCCTCACCGTGCCGCCCTCCCCTCCCACCGCCGAGCTTCGGCCGCAGGGCAAGCGCCGCACCGTGGAGCGCGACGCCCGTTCTGTGCGCCACCACTACGACCTCCCACCCGAGTTCTACGCGCTCTTCCTGGACGAGTCGATGACGTACTCGTGCGCGTTCTTCTCGCGCGGCGCGCAGACGCTGGAGGAGGCGCAGGAAACGAAGCTCGAGCTCGTGTGCACGAAGCTCAAGCTCGAGCCTGGCGAGCGCGTGCTCGACGTGGGCTGCGGCTGGGGCAGCTTCGCCCTTCACGCCGCCGGGCGGCACGGCGTGCACGTCACCGGCATCACGCTGTCCGAGCCGCAGGCGCGCGTGGCGCGGGAGCGAGCCGCCGCCGCCGGGCTCTCGGACAAGGTCGACTTCCGCGTGATGGACTACCGCGCGATCAGCGGCGAGAGCTTCGACAAGATCGCCAGCATCGGCATGGTCGAGCACGTCGGCGAGGAGAAGATCGATCTCTACGCCGAGCGGCTGCGCGAGCTGGTGAAGCCGGGCGGGCTCCTGCTCAACCACGGGATCGCGCGGCTCGACCCGGGCGACGTGATCGGCGGTCCGTTCTCCGATCGCTACGTGTTTCCCGACGGCGCGCCGCTCCAGCTCTCGCGCGTGCTCGCGGCGATCGAGCGCGCGGGCTTCGAGGCGATCCACATCGAGGGCTTCCGGGAGGACTACGCGGAGACGCTGCGCCATTGGGCGCGCCGCCTCGACGACCACATCGACGAAGCGCGGCGTCTCGCCGGCGACGAGCGAGTGCGAGTCTGGCGCCTCTACCTGCGCGCGGCGCGCAACGGCTTCGAGACCGGCTTCACCTCGGTTTACCAGGTGCTCTGCCGGATCTAACTCAGGTCGTTTTAGACTGGGAAATGTGAACGCGTTCGCCGCTCGTGCGGTCAGAACGCCCGCAGGGCGGGTTGGGATGAGCGTGCTGGACGCGCTCGTGGCCATCACCGTCGCCACGCTCGCGGTTGCCGCTCTGGAGGGGCTCACCTCGGCGGCCAACCTGCGCGTGATCTACCTGCTTGCCGTGCTGTTCGTGACCATCCGCCGCGACGAGGCCACGGCCATCGCAACGGCCGTCGGCAGCGTGCTCGCGCTGAACTTCTTCTTCGTCGAGCCTCGCCACCAGCTGCGCATCTCGCACTCGGAGGACGTGGTCGCCCTCGTGGTCTTCCTCGTGGCCGCGCTCGTGGTCGGGCGGCTCGCCGCTGTATCCCGCGAGCGCGCGGAACGCGCCGAGAACCGCGAGCGGATGGCGCGCGTGCGCGAGCTCGAGGCGCGCCTGATCGCGCGCCTGGCCGCGGAGGTGATGGCCGGTGCGAACATCGAGGAGCGCCTGCCGGAGATCGCGAGAGAGACCACCGATGAGGCGGGCCGGCCCCTCATCCGCGTGGACCTGCGTCCCGTGCCCGGCGAGGCGGAGGACGAGCACGCCGTGCCGCTGAACGCCGAGCAGCGCTCCGGCTGGCTCTACGTGCGAAAGGGCATGGGCTGGGAGCGAGACGACGCCGCTCGGCTGGCGGCAGCGCTTGCGCGCCTGATCGACGTCGCCCTCGAGCGCGAGCGCGTGGCGGCGAAGTCTGCGGAGGCCGAGGCCACGCGGCGTGCCGACGTGATGAAGACGGCGGTTCTCCACGCCGTGTCGCACGACTTCCGCTCGCCGCTCACGGCGATCACCACGGCGGCCAGCGGCCTGCGCGAAGGCGGGCTGTCGAAGAGCGACCGTGAGGCGCTCGTGAACGTCGTGGAAACCGAGTCGCAGCGGCTCGCCCGGATGGTCACGGACCTGCTCGACCTGTCGAGGATCCAGGCGGGCGCGGTGGACCCGCGGGCGGACTGGGTGGACCTGCGCGACGTTGTGGCTGGCGCAGCCGCGCAGGTGCGCTCCACGGGGAGCGACCACGAGGTGTCGATCGAGCTGCCGGACGACCTGCCGCTCGTGCAGGCCGACGCCGCGCAGCTCGAGCGGGTGTTCTCCAACCTGATCGACAACGCGGTGCGCCACTCGCCGCCGGGCGTGCCCGTGAGGGTGAGCGGAGGGAGCAGCGGCGGGCGCGTGACCGTGCGCGTGACCGACCGCGGCCGCGGCATTCCCGCCACGCAGCGCGCCCAGGTGTTCGAGCCCTTCTTCCGCGGGCGCGACTCCGGCGGCGGCTCGGGGCTGGGCCTTGCGATCTGCCGCGGCTTCGTGGAGGCCAACCACGGCCGCATTCAGCTCAGCACCTCGGACGGCACCTCGTTCGCCGTCTCGTTCCCGGTCGCGCGGCAGCCGGCGCCCTCGGCATGACGAAGACGGGCGAGCACGTGCTCGTCGTGGACGACGAGCCGCAGATCCTGCGCGCGCTCGGCGTGATCCTTCGCAACGCCGGCTACCAGGTGGACACCGCGGCCACCAAGTCCGAGGCGCTCGACGCGGTGTCGGTGCGGCCGCCCGATGCGATGGTGCTCGACCTCGTGCTCCCCGACGGCAGTGGCGTGGACGTGACCAGCGAGGTGCGCACCTGGAGCAACCTCCCGATCATCGTCCTGTCGGCGGTGGGCGACGAACGCGAGAAGGTGCGCGCGCTCGACGTCGGCGCCGACGACTACATCACCAAGCCCTTCGGCACCGAGGAGCTGCTCGCCCGGTTGCGCGCGGTGATGCGCCGTGCCGGTGACGAGCCCGAGGACCCGGAGGTGCGGGTGGGCGCGCTCTCGATCGACCTCGCCGACAGGCGCGTGACCCGCGACGGCGAGGAGATCCACCTCACGCCGATCGAGTTCGACATCCTGCGCGAGCTCGCGCGCCACGCCGGCAAGCTCGTCACGCAGCGCCAGCTCCTGCAGGCCGTGTGGGGCCCCGGCTACGACCTGGAGACGCACTACCTGCGCGTACACGTCGCGCACATCCGCGGCAAGCTCGAGCCGGACCCCTCGCATCCCAGCTACCTCATCACCGAGCCGGGCGTGGGCTACAGGCTGCGCGAACCGGCGTCTTAGCGAAATCTCTACGCGCGCCCGCGCTTTCTTAGCGGGCTGTTGACGCACCCGGTTCGAACATGAAGTGTGGGATGACTTCTCACACGACAGTCCGAGCGGGAAGCGCGCGAGCGCACTGTTCACGCTGCCGGCGGCTGGTGGAGATGGCGAGGTTCGTGGACCCGCGAACGCTGGACGGGCGGGCGCCCGAGGAGCGGCTGCGGGACTGGGATCCGTCGCCGAGGCCGCTGGCGCCGACGATCTACAAGTGCTCGCGCTGCGGCCACGAGGCGCACACCGCCGCATAAGCGGGTGAGCTAGATGGCCCGGGTGGTCGAGCGCGGCCTGCGCCGCACCGTTGGGGTTCCGGGCCTCTTCGCCACGGCCTACGGCAACGTCGGCTCATCGATCTACTACGCGCTCGGCCTCGTGGCCGCGCATGCGCTCGGCCTCACCCCGCTCGTTTTCATCTTCGCGGGCGGGCTGTTCGCGCTCACCGCGAAGACGTACGCGGAGGGCGCGTCGATGTTCCCGGAGGCCGGCGGCTCCTCCTCCTTCGCGCGCCACGCGTTCAACGAGATCGCGTCGTTCTTCGCGGGCTGGGCGCTCACGCTCGACTACATCATCACGATCGCGATCAGCGCGTTCTTCGTGCCTCACTACCTGAGCGCGTTCTGGCCGGCGCTGCACCACCCCCCGGGCGACGTGATCGGCGGCGCCATCACCATCGCCGTGCTCGCGGCGCTCAACATCCGCGGCCTGCGTGAGTCCGCCAACCTCAACATCTTTCTCGCGCTCACCGATCTCATCACCCAGGTGCTGCTGATCGTGCTCGGCGCGGTGCTCATCTTCCACCCCGGCACGCTGATCCATCAGGTTCATCTCGGCGTGGCGCCGAGCTACCGGGAGCTCATCTTCGCGCTCTCGATCTCGATGGTCGCCTACACCGGCATCGAGACCGTGTCGAACATGGCCGAGGAGGCGCGCGACCCGGACGAGGACGTGCCGCGTTCGGTGAACTACGTGCTGCTGGCCGTGCTCGGCATCTTCACCGGCATCTCGATCATCTCGCTGATGGCGCTGCCCGTGACGAAGGACGCGGCGGGCCACTACAGCACGCTCCTCGGAACGAAGTACCAGAACGACCCGGTGCTCGGCATCGTGTCCGCGCTGCCGCTCTCGCACGGCCTGCAGACCGTGCTCCGCTATTACGTCGGCGCGCTGGCGGCCACGATCCTGGTGATCGCCACCAACGCCGGGCTGATCGGGATCTCCCGTCTTTCGTGGTCGCTCGCCAAGCACCGCCAGCTGCCCACGATCTTCGCGAGCGTCCACCGCCGCTACCGCACGCCGTGGTTCACCATCGCGTTCTTCTCGGTGCTCGCCACGATCCTGCTGATCCCCGGCAAGACAGACTTCCTCGGCAACCTCTACAGCTTCGGCGCGATGCTCTCGTTCACCACTGCGCACGTGGCGATCGTGGCGCTGCGCTACAAGCAGCCGGACGTGAACCGCCCATACCGCGTGCCGTGGAACGTGCGCTTCAGGGGCGGCATTCTCCCGCTCGGCGCGGTGATCGGCGCCGTCGGCACCTTCACGGCCTGGGTATCGGTGGTGGTGCTCCACACGGAGGCCCGCACCGTCGGCGTCGGCTGGATGGTGATCGGGATGGTGGGCTACTTCTGGTACAGGCGCTCGCGGGGGCTCGATCCGAAGGTGCAATACACGATGGCCGGACCCAAGGCGCCGGAGGGCTTCACCGAGCTGGCGTACGGGTCCGCGCTCGTGCCCATCTTCGGCGACGACGTGAGCGCCGGCGCCCTGCGCCGCGCCGCCAAGCTCGTGGGCGAGGACGCCGTGGTGGACGCGGTCTACGTGATCGAGGTGCCGCCGCAGCTCTCGCTCGAGTCCGGCATGGTGGACGAGGAGGCGCGCGCGATTGCACTGCTCGACGCGGCCCGGATCCGCGCGCGCGAGGCCAAGCTCAAGCTGCGCACGAGCGTGATCCGCACGCGTAACCCCGGCATGGCGCTCGTGGAAGAGGCCCGCAGCCGCGGCTCAGAGATCGTCTACTTCGACATGGCGCACGCGCCGCACGGCGAGCGCGTGTTTGGCCCGATCACGAGCCCGCTGCTGCGCGAGCGGCCCTGCAGGATCGTGATCGAGACCGTGCCGCCGAAGGCGCCGCGCGCCGTGCCGGACCTGCGCGCGGACGGCGTTCCGGTCAATGAGCCGCGGGAGACTGTTCCGTCTCGTTGAGGATGCCCCAGCCGGCCTGAACCGGATCCAGGAAGAACGGCGGCTGGTGGTAGCGCAGCGAGTAGTCGTAGCTGTACGCCTTGGCGTAACCGCTCGCCACCACGCCGCCGCTGTTCGTGCCCACCGGGCCACGGAACTTCTGCGCGATCGCGCCCGTCACCGTCAGGCTCCCGAGGCCGGTGCCGCAGTTCCAGTTGTCCACGATGAAGGAGTGGTTGATCGCGAGGATCGCCGCCTTGATGCTGGGGCTGGACATCGAGCCGTGGCCCGGGTCGGCGTCGGAATCGGTGAGGTTGCCGCTCGACGAGCCGCACTTGCTGCGGTCCACCGGGTGGTACACGCGCACGAAGTTGTTCGCGATCAGCCCGATCTCGTTGTTCGTGCCGTGGTCGACGTTGCCGTCGATGACGATGTCGTTGTCGGCGCCGATTGTGAGGTCGGTCGCGGGAGCGTCGCTGCCGGTGCCCGAGCTGATGTACACGTCCCCGCAGCCGGTGCCGTTGGTCACGAACGGGGTGTAGTCCTGCGTGGTGTCGTAGCTCGGCGTGCAGGTGGAGTTCTGGTCGTAGATCACGCCGTTCGCCGGGTACGCCATCGTGGTGCCGTTCACGGACATGTTGCTCTTGTGCAGCACGATGTGGTTCGTGCCGGTGAGGAGGCCGGTTGTGGGATCGGCGTCAGCCTTCAGCTCCGCGTTCGACGGCGGCAGCGTGAGCACGGGCGCCGGAGCGATGAGCTTGTTCCCGGTTCCCACGATCTTGGGCTTGCTGCCCGAGCAGCCTGAGTCCGTGCGGTACCCCGGGTGATCGGTGGGGAGCGGCGACGAGCTCTCGATGTGGTCGCTCGCCTGGTGGCCGAACGTGGGCTGCCCGCAGATGTAGAGCTCGTCGTTGGTATGGAGCGGGCCGTCGACGGTGTCCGCGCCGACGAACTCGATCTCGGTGCACTTGCTCGGGTCGCGCGCCGCGACGTAGTAGTAGTGGGCGCAGTTGGTGGTGGCGGCCTGCTGGGCAGCGGCGCTGCCCGCCGTGGCCGGGTCAAGCGTCTCGATGTCCGTGAAATAGAGGAAGTTGAGGAATCCCACGCGGCGGAACGTGGCGACGATGGAACGATGGACGCCGCGGTAGTTGCCGGTGGATCGGACCATGAACGCGCCCGTGCTCGGGTTCACGATCGAGGTGCTCTGCCCGATGATGCACTTCGTCTGCCCCGGCGCAGGCAGCAGGTCGATCATGAACTGCGCCTGCGAGCCCTGGATGTTGGTCCAGGCGAAGCTCGAGCCCTCCGTGTTGTCGTACACCGGCGGCGAGTTCTTGTCCGGGCCGCTCGCCTGCGCGCACTTCGACCAGTAGTTGGCGTCCTGCGTGAGGTGGTACAGGTACCAGTTCACGCCGGCCTCGGCGGCGTTGTACGCCTCCTTGTAGTACTGGTCGTGGCGCGTGACGGTCGTGTCGCCGTTCGCCGCCGCAAAGGCCGCCACCACGAGCATCGTGCCCACGAACATCATCCCCATCACCACGACGGTGGTGAAGCCAGACTGGTGGCTTAGCTTCTTCAGCAGCTTCGTCATGAAACCCCCTGGGAGCAGGGCTGGGCGTTCGGCGTCTCCGGGTCGATGGCACGCCAGAAGACGTCGTCCTGGAACGTGGTGGAGTGAGGGTCGTTGACCTTGATGCCGGTCGGCATCGTCAGGTAGTTGATCGACACCTTCACCACCGTCGGCAGGTCGGCGGCGGCCACGGCGGGCCTGTCGAGCTCGATGAAGCTGCCCGAGCCCTTGGCCGCGTCCGGGTCGAAGGTGTAGTAGCTGAAGATGGGCGTGTTCGCGTCCACCGGCACGACGTTCGTGAGCAGCGTGCGGTTCTTGTACGGAGTGGCGTTGACGGTGGGAGGCGTCGTGTTCACGCTCGTCACCGTGTACTGGGTCTCGACGATCGTCTTCTTCGTCGAGTCATAGGTGAGCTTGTGAAGGTCGGGCAGCAGGCTGCCGCCCTTCGTCGGGTCGCCCATGTAGGCGTAGAAGTCGACCTCGCTGTCGGTGGCCAGCGAGATCGGCGTGTTGTTGCCGGCGCAGGTCATGGAGCGGATCTGGCGCGTCATCTGCTCCAGCGCGATGCGGCCGCGGGCCAGCGCGTCCTCACGATCAGACACCGCCTTGTTGGTGATGAACGCGCGGTCGATCACCGTGAACGACGCGAGCAGCACGATCATGCCGAGCGACATCGCCACCACCAGCTCCATGAGCGTGAAGCCGCGGGAATCCGAGAGCCGCATCACGGGCAGGTGCCCTTCTTTCCGAAGAAGCCGGTGTTGATGTTGATCGCGGCGGTGTCGCCGCCCGTGGTGATGTTGTTGACGCTGGTGTCGCTCGCCTCGTACGTGCCGTCGTCGGCGCAGATCGTGTACTTGCCGTAGGGCAGGCCGATCGACATGGTGCCGCTCGAGCTCAGCGCCGGCGGCGTGAACACGTTGCCGTCACACCCGGCGTCGTTCTCCGTGATCGTCACGTGCGCCGCCGAGTAGGCGCTGCTGTTGCGCGTCACCGTTACGTTGACCATCGGCTCTGTGAACGTCGCGTTCACGCTGCCGCCGGAGCCGAGCACCGGCGCGAAGGTCGAGGTCTTCTTCCAGGTGGCGGGATCGTTGGCGGTGCAGGTGCCGGGATAGACGGCGTACTGATCGGTGAACGGGAAGAGGCCCGTGGCCGTGGCGGTAGGCGGATTTGCACCGTCACACGACGTGTTGTCGAACACCCGCACGCGCGGGTTGATCGTCATGTGGCTGTCGAAGGCGCTCACGCCCGGGCACAGCGGCGTGCCGCCGGCTCCGGTGACCATCTTCACCGCGATCGTCCCCGCCTTGTCGTACTGGAAGGACGTGATGCTCACGGTGCCGGGCACGACGGTGATCGGGCCGCTCACGGTGTTCATGCCGTTCACGTCCACGTAGTTCGGCAGCGCGAACGACACGTGGTACTGCGTGCCGTTCGACAGGAACGAGAACAGCGAGCAGCCGCCCGAATCCGTGTTGGTCGTCTGGCCGGGGGGCTCCGTGAGGACTACGGGCACACCCGACACTCCGGTGACTCCGGTGCGATCCACCACCTTTACGGCCGCGTTGCCGTCCGCGGGCTTTGGCGACATGAGGCTGTCCTCGGTCACCGGACCGTTCTGACCGCGCGGGTCAGTGACGGTGGAGCTGATCTTGAGGTACTGCGCCGTGCCGGACTTGTTGGTGCAGCTGATCGCCCCGGTGGAGTCGTTCACGAGCGTGGCGCTCGACACGACCTTGTAGCTCACACCTGCGACCGTGACGGTGCGGTTCGACGTGTAGCCGGCGAGGGTTGCCGCATCCATCGTGCGGAGTCGCTCCTGATCCTGCTGGGCCAGGTACGACGCGACCGAGCGGTTGCGGTTGCGCCCGGATGCCTTCGAGGCGGCATCGAGACCGTTGTAGATCGCGATGCCCGCGATGATCAGCACCACCGCGCCGATCATCATCTCGACGATCAGCCAACCGCTCTCCTCCCTGCGCAGGCGTGACCGAGAGGCGGTTGGGCGGCCGATACCCATATGAGGGATATCGGTGCCGTTCTAGGCGAGCTTTAACGCGCCAAGACTTTGAACGTGCGAGCGGTGGACGGATGTTCAGGAACTCACAGGCGACAGCGGTTCGGCGTCCAGGACGAGGTGCGTGGCGGAGCCCGATTCGTCCCGCTCGAGCCGCAGCGTGCCCGTTACGCGAACGAGCGTGCCGTTCGCCGCCATGTAGAGCGTGTCCACATCGCAGCTCGACAGCTCGCCGGCGATGATCCGGGCTGTGTCGCGCCGCAGCACGTTGCGGTTCTCGGCGTCTACCACCGGTGGCCAGTAGGCATCGCTGAATTCGCTCTCCGAGTAGCCCACGAGCCGGCAGAAGTCGTCGTTGAGCGCGAGGAAGCGGCCGTCGAGCCCAATGTGCGCCCGCGGGCGCTCCGCGTCGTCGAGGCCGGGCTGGTGGGGACGAGCCGCGATGTCGCGGCTGCGCTTCTTCTGCCCGGGAAGCGCGGGCGCGTGCTCCGCCGCCCTCGCCAGCGCGCCTTCGAGCTCGCGCGTGAGCGCGCCGATCTGCGCCTCGAGGTCGCTTACGCGCGCGCGCTCGCGCGCGAGGGCCTCCGTCTCGAGGAAGCCGGCGGCCACCCGCTCCCGCTGCTCCGCGGCCTCGCGCGTGGCTTCGCGCACGTCGGCCGCCCGCTGGTCGGCTGCTTGCTCGGCCTTCTCGAGCCGCTCGCGCAGCTCCTCGGCACGCGCCTCGTGCTCGGCCACGGCCGCGCGGGCGGCCTCGCTCTCGGAGGCCATGGCCGCCAGCGCCTTGCGCGCGTCGTCGCGCTCCGCCTCCGCCTGACGAAGGGCCGCGCCCGCACTTTCACGCTCGGTCGCGGCAGCCTCGAGCGCTTCCGCTGCCCGGTCGCGCTCCGCCAGCGTTGCGGCGAGCGCGGCGCGAGCCTCGTCGCGATCGCGCGTGGCGGCTTCGAGCACGGTCTTGCCCGGCAGCGCCTGAAGCTCTGCCGTCTTCGCGTCGAGGGCGGAGCTCAGCTCCTCGCAGCGACGCGCCGCACGTTCGAGCTCGGTCCGAAGCGCCTCGCGCTCGCGCTCGCCCTCGCTCGCGACCATGCCCACCGTCTCGCGCTCCCGGGTGGCGTCGCCCAGCGCCGCGCGGGCGTCATCCAGCTCCCGGCGTAGCTGATCGCGCTCGGCCGTGGCCTGGTGGAGGGCTGCCGCGAGTCGTTCCCGCTCGGCGGACACCTCCTCCTGCTGCGCTCGGGCCCGATCGAGCTCCCCGGTCAGCTCGCCCCGCGCTGCGCTCGCCTCCTCCAGCTCCTGCCTCAACCGGTCGAAGTCGGCGGCGAGTGCCCCGCCGTCCGCTGCCGCGGCCTTGAGCGCGCTCTCCAGCCGGTCGCGCGCGGCCACCAGCTCGGCGTGCTGCACACGCGCCGCTTCGAGCTCCTGCCGCAGGCCGTCACGTTCGGCGGACAGCGCGCTGCTCTCGGCCGCCGCCGACTCCAGCGTGCTTCTCAGTTGCTCGTGCTCCGCGGACAGCTCCTCGTGCTCGGCGCGCACCTGATCACGCTCGCGCGCAAGCTCGCCCTGCGCTGCCCGAGCCTCCTCAAGCGCCTCTCGCAGCCGATCGCGCTCGGCGCTCGCCTCGTCAAGTGTCTCGCGCAGCCGGTCGCGCTCGGCCATCGGCGCATCGCGCTCCTCGATCGCCGCCTCGAGCTCCTGCTGGACCAGCTCGAGCTGGTCGCCCACGCTCCTGCGGTCCGCTTCGAGCGCCTCCGCGGCGGCCACCGCGTGCTTGTGCTCCTCGCGCGTGCGCTCGAGCTCGGCGCGGAGCGTGTCGAGCTCGCTCGCGGCTTGCGCGAGCTGCGCCGCGGTCGCGGCCTTCTCGCGGTCGGCGGCGGCGAGCGACTCGAGCTCCGCCGCCTTCTGCTCGAGCGCCGTCTCGAGCTCGCTGCAGCGTGTGGCGGCGGCAGTTGCCTCCGCCCGCAGCGCTTCGGTTTCCTCGCGCGCGGTCGCGAATTCGCCGCGCGCCTCCTGCGCCTCGCTGGCCATCTGGCCGAGCTCCGCTGCCAGCCGGCCGGCCTCGGCACGCGCCTGCTCCGTGCACTGGCCCTGCTCGCCCAGTTCCTTGCGCAGCCGGCCGATCTCCTCGCGCAGCCGTGTGACTTCGGCCGAGGCCGCCTGCAGACTCGCCTGTGCCTGGGCCAGGTCCTCGGCCGTCGTGTCGCCGTCCGGCTCGATCACGAGATCGTCCGCGGGAACCTCCGCCGGGGGTTCGGCGCGGTCGATCGCGAGCGCGCGAGCGGCATGCTCCGCGTCCGGGTCCTCGATCACGGCCGCGTCCGCCACCGCGCGAAGCGTGACGAGCAGCCCCGCGACGGAGTCGGGCGCCGGCGCGTCCTCACTGAGTGCGGATGCGATTGCGTCGGCCGCGAGCGGATGCACGCGAGCGAGCTGATCCTCGCTCTGCGAGCCCGGCCCGCCCACCGCGAGGTCCGCCACGAGCATCGTGAACTCGTAACCGAGCACCAGCGGCACCGGCACCGCCGTCATCTCCACCGCGAGGCCCCAGCCGCCCCGGCACAGCATCATCAGGCTCGTCCGCGTGGGCGGCCGGCCCTTCTGCCCGCCTTCGAAGTACGTGTTCCAGAGCCCCACTCCCTCGCCCGCCCAGGCGAGCGGCTGCGCGAAGGCTGAGCGTCCCGTGACCTCCTCCTCCCGCCAGCCGAGCAGGCGCTCCGCGCCCGCGCTCCAGCGGCTCACCCTTCCGTGGCCGTCCACCACGAGGTAGCGGCGCTCGAGCATGTCCTCGAGCATGCTGTCCACGAGGGTCGCGCCCGGCGGCGGCGCGTCCGGAGGGTTCATGACTCAAGCGGTCGGATCGGCGGGGGTGATCCTTGAGTCTGCGCGGCCCAGACTCAACCACCGTCTGCGGCGCTAGCGGCGTTTGAGCCACTCGGCCAGGAACGGCTCCGCAATCGTGTATTCCCCCCGGCCCGACCGGGTGACGAGCTCCGCGCGCGTCAACGCGCCAAGTGCAGTCTGGACCGTGGGCGTGGCGGGAAGCGAATGGCGGCGCTGATACTCCGCCGTGAGCGGATGGCCCGGCTGCTCGTCCGCGAGCGCCATCAGCACGAGCCGCTGCGACGCCGCGAGGTTGTCCCAGAGCAGGCCGAAGTGAGCGTTCTCGGAACGAAGAGCCGCGTCGAGCGCCTGCTCGAGCCGCTGTGCGATCGCGCTGCCGCCCGACGGCGTCTGCCCCCACAGGAAGTAGAACAGCTCCTGCGTGGCGTACGGATGCCCGCCGGTGATTTCGAACGCGCGGTCCAGAGTCCCGTCCGTCACCTTCTTACCGGTGTCCTCGAAGCGCTCCGCCACCCACGGCTTGAACGCTTCCGGGTCGATCACGCCCAGCTCCATCTGCTTGGCGCTCCGCCAGAACGGCTCGTTCGCGTCGCTGAAGATCCGCTCCATCATGTGGCGCTTGCTGCCCAGGTAGACATGCGACACCTCCGGCTGTTCCTGGAACGCCGAGCGCATGAGCTTCGGAAGCGCGGGGTCGATCTCCACCACCTCTTGGAACTCGTCGAAGACAAGCGCCGCGCGACGGCCGCGCTCGGCGGCGATCCGCCCGGGCAGCGCGAACAGCTCCTCGAGCGTCGCATCAATGTCATCGCGCGCGGCACGCGCGTCGAAGCTGAACGAGATCGATCCATCCTCCGGGTTCACCGTGATGGTCGGCGTGACCCTGAGACCGGAGAAGACCGCGAGCCGCTCCTTCGCCTTGAAGAGCCGCGACGCCATCTCGTCGTGGATGGTCTTCGCGAGCCGTTCGGCGAACCTCTCGCGCGTGGGCGTGCTCATCAGATCGATCTGGCCGACGAGCACCCCACGCTGCACCACCCTCTGAACCACGCGCCACATGAGGGACGACTTGCCGTACCGCCGCGGCGCGAACAGCACCACGTCCTGGCCGTTGCGAATGTCGGCGCTCAGCTCGGCGAGCTCATCCTGACGGTCCGTAAAGGACTCATCGAGCGCCAGAGCGCCGTACTGGAAGGGATTGGCGGGAGCCGCTTGCCTGGCCATCGCGCTTGATTATGGCAGAGAAGATTATGTATCACAACATAATCTTTCTCGGAATACTTGCCGTAGGCGACGCCGCCCGTGAACGAGCGAACCCGCCGCACGAGGCGGCGGGTTCGGGTGAATCTGCCTGGAGTCTGAGGCTACGCCGCGTGCGCGAACTGCTCCCGCGCAAGCTGCTCGGTGGCGTGCTTGACCTCTTCGAGCGTGTGCTGCTCCTGCTCGAGGTTCTGCTGCAGGAGCTGGACCACGTCCTGCTTGCCCATCGCCTGCGCCTCGGTGATCAGGCCCTCGTACACGGCGATCTCATGGTGCTCCGTCTCGGCGGCGCCGGAGAGGATCACCGCGTCGACCATCTGGTCGTCCGCCTTCTTGATGTTCGCCTTGCCTTCCTTCTCCAGGCCCTCGATCGCGGGGCACGGGCTGTCGTCCACCTCTTCGCCCAGCGCCTGGAACGCCTGCTCGATGTTCCGTATGTGCTGCTGCGTCTCCTCGGCGTGATGCCGGAACTGCTGCTTGAGCTGCTCGCGCTGCGCGTTCTCCTCGAGGTCACCGAGCATCGAGAGCACGGTGTTCTCCATCTTCAGAGCCGCGCCGAGCTTGTAGTGGAAGAGCTCCTGGGGTGTGTTGAGCCTCTCGAACATGTGCGTTTCCTTCCGGTTTCTGGTCTCCGTTTCGGCTACCCGGACCGGCCCAAATCGAACGTAAGCCGAAAGGGGCTCAAAGTACGCGGCAGGGGGCGCCCGGAGTCGAGCGCGCGACCACTTCCAGGGCGGGGCGGACGCGCCGCGACCACCTTCGCGAGGAGCGAGCTCGTGGTCAGCAGAACGACGTTGCGGCCCGGGCAGACCCCCGGTCCCTCGCTGAATGGGATGAGCGGCCAGTCGCGATCCTGCTCGCCCATCCAGAGGTCGGGGGAGAACGAGTCCGCATAGGGAAGGCGCTCGTCGTCGCGGTGGAAGAAGGGCGCGAACACGAGCACCGCGGCGCCCGCCGGCAGGGTGCCCGAGCCCCAGCTGGTTGGGGCGCTTGTGTCCCGCAGGATCGCGGGCGTGGTGGGCCACAGACGCACCGCTTCGAGAACGCAGGCGCGCAGAAAGGGCAGGTCCGCCGGTGCCGAGAGGTCCGCGGCCCCCACCTCGTCTCGTGCGCGGGCCGCCTGCTCCGGGTGAGCATCGAGGAGAGCGAGGGTCCTGATGCTCGCCATTCCCGCGGCGTCAAAGGCGAACAGCCAGTGGGGCACCTGCTCATGTGGATATGAGCCGGCGGGCGCGGACGCGACGAGGCTCGCCAGGCCGGCGGGCTCCGCCCCCTGTACGTATTGCTCCACGCGGCGCAGGAACTCGTCTCGCAGCCCGCGCCGCTTGGGCGCGAGGTAAGCCCAGTTAGCGTCGGCACGCAGCGTGGCCAGCGTGTCCGTGATCCAGTGGTCCTCGCGCGCGGCATCGCCGAGCACCACCCTGCGGACCATTCGCCACCATGCCGGCGGAAAGCGATCCCAGGTGAGCGTGCCGGCGCGGCGAGCGTCGTCCAGCAGCGCGTCCGCCTCCTCGGCCACCTTGCGCACGATCTCATCGCCGAACCTGTGGATGGGCCGCTCCGGCTGAAGCGCGTCCTCGTTCACCCGCCGGCGCTCCGCCCGCGCCGCGCCCTCCGAGATCAGGGCGGCGTGCGGCTGGAAGCGAGAGAGCGCCGCCCTCTTCTCGAGGTTGGCGGGGGTGAACGGGTCAGGCGTTTGGCCCAGCGCCCGGTGCACATCGTCCGGCGCCAGGAGCAGCGCGAGCCTGCGCCCCGGCGCGCGCAGGAGCACGGGGCCGCGCCCGTATCGCTCGCGCAGACGCTGCAGCCGGCGCACGGCGCGCCTGTCGGCATCGAGACGGTCGAGCGCGTCCACCACCCGCTGGCGCCTGACGATGGCGCCGCGGGCCATGAGCGGGATCACGACGTCCGCGAGCACACCGAGCGTCTCCCCCACGGAAGCCTGGGGCACGAGCTGGTCCTGGCTGGACATCTCCGCGAGCTACCCGGGTCGCGGCGGATGCACCGCCTACGCGCTGCGTCTGGCGCGATACACCGCACACGAGGCGTGCACCGGCCTGCCGAGCACCCGCACAACCTCGTCGTCCGGCTCTATGGCGGACCCGCACGCGGAGCAGAAGCGGTTTACGGGCAGCTGCGCCGGCTGAGTCACACAGCGCGCGACGTTCAGCTCGCCGGCGCACACCGGGCACTCCTCACGTGTGGAGTGGCGGGCGACGCTGAAGCACGACGCCCCGCAGTGCGGACACCTGACGTACGGCATCGAACCAGCCCTACTCCGCCGCGCCGGCGACGACTCGCATCCGGTCTATCGCGCGCCGGATGAGGCGCGACACGTGCATCTGCGAGATGTTGATCCGCTCACCGATCTCCGCCTGCGTGAGACCCTCGGCGAAGCGCAGGTAGAGGATGGTTCGCTCCCGCTCGGGCAGAGCCTGGAGTCCGCGACCGATGGTTGCCCGGTCCTCCACGAGCGAGTAGCCGTTTTCGGCTTCTCCGATCGCGTCTGCAACCGTCTCGGAGTCCTCGTCGTCGCCGTTGCGGCGTGGGCGATCGAGTGACGCGGTGTCGTACGCCGCGCCGGCCTCCATGGCCTCGAGCACGCGCTCCACCGGGATGTTCATCCTGACGGCCACCTGCTGAGGGGTCGGCGAATGGCCGAGGTCGCGCGACAGCGCCTCCACGGCCCCATTCACCTCGAGCACGCGCTCCTGCATGCCGCGCGGCACATGGAGCGCCCAGCCGGTGTCACGGAAGTGGCGCTTGAGCTCGCCGAGGATTGTGGGCACCGCGTAGCTCGAGAAGGCATCGCCGCGCGAGGTGTCGTAGCGGTCGATTGCCTTCAGCAGCCCAAGACTCGCGACCTGGATGAGATCGTCGAGCGGCTCACTGGCCCGCTCATAGCGTCGAGCCAGCTTGCGTGCGAGCGGCAGGAAGCGCTCCACCAGCTCGCCGCGGGCGGCCAGATCGCCATCGCGATGGAAGCGTTGGAACAGCTCGTCTTCGTACTGGCGTGCACTGGTGGAATGCCTGGTGGCAGGCGGATGTAGGAGCTTTTGCAACGGACCCTCCAGTTGCGGTTGGTGGGAGGATCCGAGTGGCGGCCAGCGGGGTGACCGCGCTTGCGTCTCCTGAGGCACTTCGGTGGAGGACGCCCCCTCGAGAGAGGACGTCGACCGTCGTGGCGTTGCCTCTCGATGGAGTATCACCCGGACGGCCGGATGTAAACCGGAAAAGTCGCCCCCGTAACAATTTGGGGGAATGCTTAGGCGCTCCGGTCGGCGATCAGAAGCGGAAGCTGGTGCCGCGCGCCACGTGGCCACGCCGGGAGCAGGAGCCGCGGGCACGGGCTACGCTCGTGGCCCATGCCGACGGGTGCGACGCTAGTCCGTCCGGTCGAGCGCGAGCTGAGCCTCGGGGACGCCGCCACGCGCCCAGGGCCACGCGACGCGGTGGCCACATGAGCTCCACGCCCGCTGAGCTCCAGCGGTCGCCGTCTGCCTTCCCGTCCGCGGGGCTGAGCGAGGCGGAGGCGCAGCGGCGGCTCGAGGAGCGCGGCGAGGTCCGCCCGCCGGCCACCAGCCGCTCCTACGCCAGCATCGTGCGCGCGAACACGCTCACCGTGTTCAACCTCATCCTCGTCGTATTCGGCGTGCTCACGCTCGCGTTCGGCGACCCGCGGGACGCGCTCTTCCTCGGTGTGCTGGTGGCGAACACGTCGATCGGCATCGTTCAGGAGGTGCGCGCCAAGCACGCGCTGGACCGCCTCGCGGCGCTCGTGGCCCCCACGGCGACCGTGGTGAGGGACGGCCAGGTGCGCGAGCTCGCTGTGAACGAGGTGGTGACCGGCGACCTCGTGCGACTCAAGGCCGGCGACCAGGTGGTGGCGGACGGGAAGGTGGAGGAGGCGGAGGCACTCGGGATCGACGCGTCGATTCTCACCGGCGAATCGGAACCGGTGGCGGTGGAGGCGGGCGACGAGGTGCGCTCCGGCTCGTTCGCGGTCGAAGGAGGCGGCGCGTACGTGGTGAAGGCCGTGGGGCCGGACAGCTACGCGGAGCGGGTGGCCGGCGAGGCGAGGGCGTTTCGCCATCCTCGCTCGCCGCTCGAGCGCGCGGTGAACCGCCTGCTCTTCTGGCTCGTGGGGCTGATGGTCGCGCTCGGCGCGATCCTCGGCTACGCGCTCTGGCGCAGGCAGGCCGGCGTGAGCGACGCGGTGTCCACCTCCACCGCCGCCGTACTCAGCATGGTGCCCGAGGGACTCGTGCTGCTCGTGAGCCTCACCTACGCGGTCGCCTCCCTGCGCATGGCAGGGCGAGGGGCGCTCGCGCAGCAGCTCAACGCGATCGAGTCGCTCGCCGCCGTTGACGTGATCTGCACGGACAAGACCGGCACGCTCACGGAGGCCACGCTGCGGGTCGTGGATGTGACCCCGCGCGCGGGGCTCGACCGGGACGAGGTTGTGAGCGCGCTCGGCCGCTACGCCGCCAGCGCGACCGAGCGCAACACCACGCTCACCGCCATCGCGGAGGGCTTTCCCGCCGAGCCCGACGAGGTGGTCCATCGCGTGCCCTTCTCGTCGCAGCGGCGGTGGAGCGCCCTCGAGTTCGACGGCGGCGAGGTGCTCGTGCTGGGCGCGCCGGAGCGATTCGAACTCGGGGCGCTCGCCGAGGAGGCGGAACGCGATGCGGCGGCCGGGCGGCGCGTGCTGGCCCTCGCGCGGGGCAGCGCACCGCTCGGCGGGGCCGAGGGCAGCGCGCCGCCACCGCCCGGGCTGGACGTGCTCGGACTGGTGGCGCTGGGCGAGCAACTGCGCGACGACACACGCGAGATGGTGCGCTACCTGCTCGGTGAGAACGTTGAGCTGAAGGTGCTCTCGGGCGACGCCCCGGAGACGGTGGCGGCCATCGCGCGCGATGCCGGGATTCCGCTGAACGGGCCGCCCCTTGCGGGCGCGGACCTGCCGGCGGAGCCCGAGCGTCTCCGCGAGGTGGCCCTGCGAACCGGGGTGGTGGGACGCGTCTCGCCCGAGGACAAGCGCCGCTTCGTCGAGGCGCTGGCGGCGGCCGGCCGCTATGTGGCGATGGTGGGCGACGGCGTGAACGACGTGCCGGCCCTCAAGGCGTCGCGTCTCGCGATCGCGCAGGGCAGCGGCGCGCAGATGGCCCGCAGCGTGGCCGATCTCGTGCTCGTGCGCGGGAGCTTCGCGGTGGTGCCGCCGATGGTCGAGCAGGGTCGCCAGGCACTCCGCAACCTCCAGCGCGTGGCCAAGCTGTACGTGACGAAGTCCTCGTTCGCGGCCTTCCTCATCCTGCTCGTGGGGACGACCACCACCGCGTATCCGCTGCTGCCGCGCCACTTCAGCCTGGCCGCCACCGTCACGATCGGCATCCCCACCTTCTTCCTGGCGCTCGCGCCGAGCAGCGGGCCGTGGCGCTCAGCGAACTTCGCGCGCGAGGTGGCTCGCTTCGCCGTGCCGGCCGGGACGCTCGTGGGGATCGGAGTGCTCGCGAGCTACCTGTTCGCGCTGCACCCGCTGCGGCTGCCGCTGATCGAGGCCCGCACCGTCGCGATCACCGTCCTGATAGTGCTCGGCCTCTATCTGATCGTCGTGCTGGAGGCCACCGGGATGCGCCGGCGCACGATCGTCTCGCTTGCGGTGATCGCGCTCGCCGGTGTCTACGTGGTGGTGCTGCTCGTGCCGCCGCTGCGCGACTTCTTCGAGCTCGCCCTTCCGAACTTCGCCATCGTCGCCACGTCGGTCTGCGGCTCGCTGCTCTCGCTCTTCGCGCTCAACCTCAGCGGCTTCACACCGGGCGCGGCGGCCACCCTGAGCGAAGGCAGCTAGCCGGAGAGGCGAGCGATCACTCCCTCGTCGGGCCCCAGCACAAGCTCCGAGGGGTCCACCTCGCCGAGCTCGCGCGCCGGGTGTGTGGAGAGCTCGATCTGAGCGCGCGCTCCGAGCGGCACGCGTGGCTCGAGTGCCACGGAATCCGCTGTGAAGTTGAGCGCCACCAAGAAGTGTTCGCGCGTGTAGGCGAAGACCTGCGGCGCACAGTCGATGCACCGTTGTGCGCCGCCTTGGAACGCGGGCTCCCGCGCGCGCAGCGCGAGGATGCGCCGCACGAGCTGGAGCGTGGACGCGGGGTCGCGAAGCTGGGCGCTCACGGCGAGACGGTCCGCATCCGGCGGCAGGGGCAGCCACGGCGTGCCGGTGGTGAACCCCGCCGCGTCGCCCGCGTCGGCCGGCGGCTCCCACGGAATGGGCGCCCGCTCCGGATCGCGCCCGTCCACGTCCACCACCGCCTCCGGCGCTATGTCCGCGCCGGCGAGCCCGAGCTCCTCGCCCTGATACACGAAGGGCGTGCCGCGCAGCGTGCAGATGAGCATCGCCGCCACCCTCGCCCGGCGCTCGCCGCTGCCCGGGGTTCCGTCCGCGAAGCGCGAGGCCACGCGCGGGTGATCGTGGTTCGACAGGAACCAGGCCGGCCAGGCCGCCTGCTCGGCGAGCTGCTCGAAGTCGTCCACGGACGCCCTCATGGCCTCTGCGTCCCACGGCAGATCGAGGAACACGAAGTTGTGCGCAAGGTCGAGCTGGTCGCCCGTGTTGATGTACTCCACCACCCGCCGGAGGTCCTTGAGGTACACCTCGCCCACGAGCATCCGGTCGTCGAACTCCTCCACCACCCTGCGGATGCCGCGCAGCCGGTCGTGGATCGTCGGCTGCCAGTCCTCGTCATGGCGCAGCCCCGGGCCGTTGTCCCGAAGCTCCGGATCCTTCGCGAGCTTGTGCACGACGTCGATGCGAAAGCCGTCCACGCCGCGCCGCAGCCAGAAGCGGAGCACGTCGTGCATGGCCGCCTCCACCTCCGGGTTCTCCCAGTCGAGGTCCGGCTGCTGCGGCATGAACGAGTGCAGGTAGTACTGGCCGGTGGCGTGGTCGAGAGTCCATGCCTGCCCGACCGCCGTGAAGGCCGACTCCCAGTTGTTCGGCGGCCCGCCGTCCGGCGCTGGATCGCGCCACACGTACCAGTCGCGCTTGGGGTTGTGGCGGCTCGAGCGCGACTCGAGAAACCACGGGTGCTGGTCCGAGGTGTGGTTCGGCACCCAGTCGACGATCACGCGCAGGTCCCGCCGGTGAGCTTCACGCACGAGCAGGTCGAAGTCGTCAAGCGTGCCGAAGATCGGATCCACGTCCGTGTAGTCGGCCACGTCGTAGCCGAAGTCGGCCATCGGCGAGCGGTAGAACGGCGAGATCCAGACCGCCCCGACCCCGAGGGAGGAGTCGGACCCCGCGAGGTGGTCCAGCCGGTCGACAATTCCGCGCAGGTCCCCCACGCCGTCGCCGTTCGAGTCCGAGAAGCTCCGCGGATAGATCTGGTAGATCGCCGCCTGCTGCCACCAGCGCATCGCCGGCGCGTACCCTCCGCGCACCGTCACGAAACCGACGCTACCGTCCCACCATGAGCGTTGAGCGCGAGGGCGGGTGCGCGTGCGGGACAGTTCGCTACCGCCTCGCCTCGGAGCCGCTCTTCGTCCACTGCTGCCACTGCTTGAACTGCCAGCGCCAGACGGGCAGCGCGTTCGTCATCAACCTGCTCATCGAGGCCGAGCGCGTGGAGGTGCTCGGCGAGGCTCCACGGGTCGTGGACGTGCCGCGCGACCATGGCAAGCCGCAGCGGATTCATCGCTGCCCTGACTGCAAGATCGCGGTGTACAGCGAGTACGGCAGGGCCGACATCCTCTTCGTCCGCGGCGGCACGCTCGACCACCCCACAGGCATCGCGCCGGACGTCCACATCTTCACTCGCTCGAAGGTCGACTGGGTGAGCCTGCCGGCGGGCACGCCGGCGTTCGAGAAGTACTACGACGAGCAAGCGCTCTGGCCGGAGGAGAGCCTCCGGCGACTCGCTGATCGCTAGTAGAAGCCATGCCGCGCCAGCGGCTCGATGAGCTCGCGCTCCTCGTAGGAGAAGTGCGACAGAAGTGCATCCGTGAGGAGGTCCATGGCCCGCCCCACGCGGTGGATGCCGTCCTCCTCCGACGAGACGAGCGCCACCA
Source organism: Thermoleophilaceae bacterium (assembly GCA_036378175.1). Lineage (GTDB taxonomy): Bacteria > Actinomycetota > Thermoleophilia > Solirubrobacterales > Thermoleophilaceae > JAICJR01. The sequence continues at coordinate 22,123 of DASUWY010000001.1, read as the reverse complement.
GCGCCTGGTCCACACGCTCGAGCAGGTCGGCGATCTGCTCGTGCTCTTCCTCGAGGCGGTCGAGCACCAGCGCAAGCTCGGCTTCGCTGCGGCGAAGGTGCGGAAACACGCTGCGGTCCTCGAGCGTGTGTGGTTCGTGACGACGCGGCAGTAGGTCTCGCAGCACGTGCCGAGCGTCCAGTTGTTCTGCCGGATCGTCATGCGGTTGATGAACGAGCGCACCGCCGCCGGGTTGGAGCTGCCCGCCGCCACCTGCTCCACGAGGTCGCGCAGCTGGGCGAGCTCGTCGCGCAGCGCGTCGTGGACGTCCATCAGGTGCTGGCCGGCCGCTTGCTCCTGCGCGGTGTACGTGCGCGAGCGATCGGGCGCGGGGCCCGCCGGGCGAGTGCTCTCCTCCCACACCCGCTCGTCGCTGAGAGGCCGCTCCGGGCCGGGAGTGGGCCGGGCGGCGAGCGGCGCTGATTGCGACTTCCAGATCCCGCGGATCACGTCCACCGCCTCGGCCAGCGCGTCCACGCCCTGACCCGGCGTGAGCTTCGGCCCGCCGTTTGCGGCGATCGCGTCCCAGAACGCTCCGGCGCCGAGCCCCAGCTCCACCCTGCCGCCGCTCAGGATGTCGAGGCTCGCCGCGCTGCGAGCGAGCACCACCGGCTGCCTGAGCGGCAGGTTGGCGACGTTGGGCGCGATGCGGACGTTCGTGGTCTGCGCGGCAACCACCGACAGCAGCGTCCAGGTGTCGAGAAACTGCGCCTGGTAGGGGTGATCCTGGAAGCTGACGACGTCGAGCCCGACCACGTCGGCGAGCCGCGAGAGCTCGAGCAGGGCGTCCGCCTGCCCGGCGACGGGCGTGATGAACACGCCGAACTGGAGGTCGTGGCGATAGTCGGGCATGAGGGCTCTGCACCCTAGTCCTCGGTAAGCTCAGACCGTGCACACTATTCGGACGATCGCCTCTGAGGCAGAGCTGCGCGACATCATCGGCGAGCCGACGGAGCTGGTGCAGGCGAAGCTCGCGGACCGGCTGAACGACCTCACTCGTCAGTTCATCGAGCATTCGCCGTTTGTGTGCGTTGCGACGGCACGGCCCGACGGTGGGATCGATGTCTCACCGCGCGGCGATCCTCCCGGCTTCGTGCGCGTGCTCGATCACGAGACGGTGCTGCTGCCGGAGCGGCCCGGCAACCGGCTCGCGGACACGCTCACCAACCTGCTGGCGGATCCACGGATCGCGCTGCTGTTCCTGATTCCCGGCGTGGGCGACACGTTCCGCGTGAACGGGACGGCCGTGATCACGGACGACCAGGAGCTGCTTGCACCATGCGCCGTGGAGGGCAAGGTCCCGAAGCTCGGGATTCTCGTGTCCGTGACCGAGGCCTACACGCAGTGCGCCAAGGCGCTGATCCGGTCGGACCTCTGGAACCCGGACAAGCACATCGAGCGCAGCGAGCTGCCCAAGCAGGGCGAGATCCTCAAGACCATCAGGCTGTCAGACCTCGACGTCGAGCAGTACGAAAAGGAGCGCGCCGAGCGCTACGCGCGCCGCGAGGGGATGTACTAGGCGGCGCGCGGGCAGGGATGGCTCGGCGGCGGAGGCGCGGGCCGCGCGCCAAGCCACGATCCCATCTGGGTGTTCGTACAGCACAGCCAGATGGGATAGTTGCCGCACATGGCGGCCGGTCCGTTCGATTTCGACGAGGTCTTCGATGAGGACTATCTCTACTTCTACGGGCCGGGTCTCGACGCCGCGAGCGAATCTGACGCCGGGCTGATCTGCCAGCTGCTCCAGCTGGCACCTGGGATGAAAGTGCTGGACGTCGCGTGCGGCCACGGTCGCATCGCCAACCGGCTGGCGCAGCGCGGTGCGGACGTAACCGGGCTTGACGCGAGCGAGCTGTTTCTCGAGCGTGCCCGGGAGGCGCCGACTGATGCGAGCTACATCCTGGGCGATATGCGCGAGCTGCCGTGGCCGGACGAGACGTTCGACTGCGTGATCAGCTGGTTCACATCGTTTGGCTACTTCGACGATGAGGACAACCGGCGCGTGCTGGCGGAGGCGCGTCGCGTGTTGCGGCCATGCGGCAGGCTCCTTATCGAGAACAACAACCTCGTCGAGCTGCTCCCTCGCTGGCTGCCGTACGTGGTGGTTGAGCGCGGCGATGACCTCATGGTGGACCGCCCGAAGTTCGATGCTGAGACGGGTCGCGCGACCACCGAGCGAGTCGTCGTGCGCGATGGCCGAGTGAGGCGCTTCCGCTTCTCGGTGCGGATGTTCGTCGCGGCCGAGCTGGGTGACTGGCTGCGCGCCGCGGGGTTCGACACCGTGAGCTTCTATGGCGCGGACGGCGAGCGGCTCACGGCCGGCAGCCGCCGGATGATCACGGTCGCACAGCGCGTTTGAGTCGTGGGCCTTGGGACTCAGTGAGACCCGACTGCGAGGGAGGTTTACCCAACGTCGGGGAGGCCGCCGCGTTTAGGGGATATGCGAACTAGAACAACTGCAGTTGCGATTTCCCTTATTGCAGGCGCCGCAGCGGTCCCCTTCGCGGGCGCGGACGCCGCCAAGCCGCCCAAGCCGAACCAGGTCACACTGAGTTCGAGCGCGCCAATAATCACGTTCGGGCAGAAGGACGTCTTGTCCGGACAGCTGAAGGGCGGCCAGGCCGGCGGCGTGACGGTGCAGCTCCAGCAGCAGCCCGCGCCGTTCACGGCCGGCTTCAAGAACGTGGCCGGCGCCACCGCGACCACTGACAGCCAGGGCAAGTTCAGCTTCACCGTCCAGCCCGGGCTGAGCACGAAGTACCGGGCGGTGGCGAAGGCAAGCCCGACGGCAACGAGTCCCGAGCTCACGTTGCCCGTGCGCTTCAAGGTGACCCTGCGCCTGAGCGACTACACGCCGGCCCGCGGTCAGCGCGTGCGCTTCTCTGGCACCACGGCACCGGCGCACGACGGGGCGACGGTCTACATCCAGCGGCGCACCGCCAGCGGCGCCTACCACACGGTGAGGAGGGTGCTCCTGCACCACACCGCCGGCAACTTCTCGACCTACTCGAAGCGGATCCGCCTCACTGCCAACGGAGTGTTCCGCGCACGGGTGCTCAAGGACGACAAGCACGCGACCGGTACGAGCCGCGCGAAGCACGAGCGCGTGCACTGACGCGCAGCGGTCACGGCTTGTGGCCGACCGGCGTGGGTGCCAACATGCGCCGACCCGGCGGATGTACTGGACTCGCAAGCCTTGACACCCACACGCGCGGCACTGCGCTGCCCATTCGCACGGCTGGCGATAGCGCTCCTTCTGGCCGGGAGCGCTACCGCCGTGGGCACGACCGGCGCCTCGGCAGCAACGAGCAAGGGGCTGACCGAAGGCACCTGGATCCGCCAGACGCTCGCGCACATGACCACGGCGGAGAAGGTCGGCCAGCTGTTCGAGGTCAACGCGTTCGGGCAATCCGTACGCGACTCCGACCCGGCGATGGTCAAGCTGAACCGCAGCTACTACGGCGTGGACAATTTCGCGCAGCTGATCCGCAGGTACCACCTCGGCGGGGTCATCTACTTCGCCTTCTCCGGCAACCTCGTCAACCCGCCGCAGATCGCCGCGCTGTCGAACGGGGTTCAGCGAGTCGCACTACGCGCCCACACGCCGGTCCCCCTGCTCACGAGCACCGATCAGGAGCAGGGAGAGGTGCTGCGCATCGGGTCGCCCGCCACCGTCTTCCCGGGAAGCATGGCGCTCGGCGCTGCGCGGTCGGTCCCGCTGGCGCACGAGGCGGCGCTGATCACGGGGCAGGAGCTGCGCGCGATGGGCGTGAACGTGGACAACGCGCCGGTGCTCGACGTGAACGTCGATCCGCTCAACCAGGCGGATGGCATCCGCGCGTTCGGTGACCGCACTCCCATGGTCACGCGCTTCGGGGTCGCGCAGATCAACGGCTACCAGAGCTCGCCCGTGAGCGGCGTGGGTGCGACGGCCAAGCACTTCCCCGGCTTTGGCCACGTGCGGATCAACAGCGACAACGGGGTTGCCATCTCGCCGCAGACGCTCGCCCAGGTGAAGCGGACGAACCTGCCGCCCTTCGCCGCGGCCATCCGAGCCGGGGTGGACCGGATCATGGCCGCCCACATCCTGTTTCCGAAGATCACGGGGAGCAGGGTTCCCACGAGCCTCAGCCCGTTCTGGGTGGACGGCATGCTGCGTCGCCGCCTGCACTACAACGGGCCGGTGGTCACGGACGCCCTGGATGCCGCGGCGCTGAAGAAGTTCTCTCCAGGGGAGGTGGCGCTCCGGGCGTTGCGCGCGGGCGACGATCAGCTACTGGAGGTCGCGCAACCCGCGCCGATCGACAGCCCGCCCGGGGACCTCGTGTCCGCGTACACGGCCGTGCTGCACGCCGTCCACACGCACGCGCTGAGCAGGGCCAGGCTGGACCTGTCGGTGAGGCGGATTCTGCGGATGAAGTGGAAGCTCGGCCTGGTGAGTCATCCGCTCGTGAACACGCGGAACGTGGGCCGGGTGGTCGGCACGAAACCGCACCTGGCGGTCGCGCGCCGCGCCGCGGAGGGTTCGATCACCCTGATCCGCAACTCCGCGAAGCTGCTCCCGCTCTCTGCCGGCAGCGGCAAGCAGGTGCTCGTCACCGGCTTCGGGCAGACAGCCACCACCACGCTCGGCCATGACATCGCTGCACGGGGCCTGCCGGCAAACGTGGTCACCACCGGAACCAATCCGAACAGCGCCACGATCGCGGCCGCCGTTTCAGCAGCCAGTCATGCGGACCTGATCGTGGTCTCCACGTTCAACGTCTGGAACGCTGCGCCGGGGCAGATCGCTCTCGTGCACGCGCTCCTCGGCACCGGGAAGCCGGTGGTGGTGGCGATGGTCGGCACGCCGTACGACGCCGCGTACCTCCAGGGCGCCTCCACCGTCCTCGCCACCTACGACTTCCAGCCCGTGTCGCTCGACGCCCTGGTGAACGTGATGTTCGGGCAGCGCGCACCGGCGGGCCGGCTGCCGGTCACGGTGCGCAAGCCTCCCCCCTCCCGCACCGTGCTGTACCCGTTCGGCTTCGGCCTCGCGCTGCCTCAGCTCTGAGCAGTTCACGCACCCCCGAGGTCCGTATTCGGACACCCGGTGGCGCTCTCGTCGCGCCGAGCTTACGGTGGGCGCGAGGCGCCCTTGCTGGCGGAGATTGCCTGACTGCGCGGGACTCGCGCGAGCGAAAGGACTGGGATGCTCGGACAGGAGGAGGGTCGCGCGCAGCGTGTACGGATCGGTCGTCCGTCGCCCGCGATGGTGGTGGCGATGGTGGCGCTGTTCGTCGCGCTGGGCGGCGGTGCCTACGCCGCGAGCAGGCTGCCCAAAGCGAGCGTCGGCACTCGTGAGCTGCACGACAACGCGGTGACGTCGGCGAAGGTGAAAGATCACTCGCTGCTCGCACGCGACTTCAAGGCGGGCGAGCTCCCCGCTGGGGCGCAAGGGCCACCCGGCCAGCCGGGACTCAACGGTGTCGCCGGCGCGCAGGGCCCGAAGGGCGATACCGGTGCAGCCGGCGCAACCGGGCCGGCGGGGGCCGGCCTCGACACGCTGTTCGGCAACGGATCGGACGGCAACGTGACGATCTCGGGCGCGACCACGCTCACCCGCGACATGTACTACCGGAACCTGACGGTCGCGGCCGGGCAGGCGCTCGACGCGGGCAGCTACCGGATCTTCGTGTCTGGGACGCTGACACTCGGCGACGGCGCGACGATCGACAACGACGGCAACTCTGCTCACGCCGGTTCGATGGGTGAGCCTCAGCCCGGGGCGCGCATTGAGGCAGGCACACTTGGGTCCTCGGGCCAGGGGGCCGTAGTCGGCGCCAACGGTGAGACCGTGATGAACTCGCTGGGCGGGTCCGGCGGCTCTGGTGGGGCCAACTCCGGCGGGATCGCGAACGCGCCCGCCCAGGGCGTGGGCGGTAGCCGGGTCTTCTACTCCGCCCTGCAGGCGATCAGCGGCCGGTCGCTCGACGCCACGCTCGTCAACGGCGGCGCCGGCGGCGGCGGTGGGGCGACCAACGACCAGGGCGCCGGTGGCAGCGGCGGCGGAGTGGTCATGATCGCCGCGCGGACAGTCGTGCTCACGGGCAGCAGCGCACGCTTCAGCGCGGACGGCGGCGATGGCGGCCCCGGTGGAGGTGGTGGCGGCGGCGGAGCGGTGGTCGTGGTCACCACGACCTCGTCGCCGCCCGCAGGCCTGACCCTCTCCGCGAGCGGCGGAGGCGGCGGAGGGCACGGCGCACCGGGGTTCACCGTCTGGCTTGGGTGATGTGCCGCCGCTTCTTGTGGTGATGGCGGTGGTGGGTCCGAGGCGCGCTCTTCTTGCAGCCGCGATACGTCCGCACGCTGATGCGCTGTGAGCCCGTGTTCTCGGTCGACACGATCTTTACGACGAACGTCCTCCTCGGCAGCCGCCTCAGGCTGACCTTCTTGATGTTCCGCCCGCGGCGGTGAACCTTGCGCTTGCCGTTCACGTAGACGTCCACCCTCACCACGCGCGCGTGCCGGTCGTGGTGCAGCCGGAACGTGAACTTGCGCCTGTCGACGCAGCGCGGGTGCGGCGCCTTGCTGCCGCCGGGCACCGCGCCGACCGTGCCCGCGTTCGCCGGGGTGAGGCAGGGACCGCTGTCCTGATAGGACGTGTACGCGGCGGCGGGATCGGTCTTCCCGTTCTGCGGCGTGTCGAACGGGTCTCCCGGGATGATCGCGTAGCCGCAGCCGCTCACCGGGTTCACCCCGACGCTGGTGAAGTCGAGCAGGTTGCGCCCGCCGTTGCATTCCACGCCGAGGTTGCAGATCGCACCAAAGTGGAAGGCGTCGGGCGTGACCGTGTACCGGTTGAAGCTGCCCCCGAAGTCGAAGCTCTCGGCCACGTGGTAGCGCCACTGGCCGGCGGGGCTGTTGTGGTCGGGGCTGGCCTGCGAGCTGTACCAGCCCACCAGCACCTCGCCCGGCGCGTTGCCGGCCGCAAGAGCGCCCAGCTGAGCGGCCTCAGGCGGCCCCGAGTTCACCTGGATCGGACTCGAGAAATGGTTGCCGCCGTCCGTGGAGACGAACAGGTACACGCCGTCGCCCTTGCCCGCCTGGGAGCCGTGCAGCCGGCCCTCGGCGAGCACGTACACGTTGGCCCCGGAATCGACCGCCACGTTGGGGAAGATCGAGACGAAGTCTGATCCCGCGCCGGCGTCGTCCTTGAAGACCGTCACGTCTTTGAATGAGGAACAGTCGGGAGATCCGATGCCCACGTACAGGTTGCTCGGGGTGGGGTCGGTTGGCTCCGAGACCTGCTGCCCCGCCTGGTGCGGCTCGGTGAACGGCACGTACAGGCTCCCGTCGGGTCCGACGGCCGGCTTGCCGATCACCTCGCTGTTCTCGGTCGCACCCGTTGGGCTGAAGTGGGCGAACGCGTCGCTCCCTGTCTGGAGGACCTGACCGCACTGGCTGAAGCTGGCGCCGTTGTCCGTCGAGCGCTCCATCTCAGGCGCTCCGCCACCGAACGCGAGCCCGTCGTAGCTGATGAACACGAGCCCCGGCTTGCCCGGAACTGTCGTGAGCCACGGACGGTCGACGGCCGGATCCTGCTGACTCTGCGCCTGCCCGCTGTCGCAGCCGTTCGTCGGGAACGACTGGCCGTGGTCGGTCGAGGCACAAAGGTCCGAGGCGCCGAGATCCTCGAGGTCGATGTAGAAGACCGTGGCCGCCGGGTCGAACCCCACCGCAAGGTCGGAGTCGCCCCCGCCCGCAGGTCCCACCCCGCCGACGGAGATCCCAGGCTGGAAGGTCTTGCCGCCGTCGGTGGAGCGCCAGAAGTTGCCGCCGTGATCCGGCGCGCCGGGCGACGCCGCGTACACGAGCTGGCCGCCCGGGTCGAACGCAAGCGACGGCTCGCCGCCTTGCCGCTGTGGGGTGTCTGTGGGCAGCGACCCAGGCAGAGGCGTGGGCGCGGTGAAGTGCAGCGAGGCGGCCTGAGCCGTGCCACCGCCGAGCACGAACAGCGCGACGATGACGGTCAGTGCGAACCGGTTAATCAAGGCTTCTCCCCTCCCGTGTGAAGGCGGGGGAGGCTACACCTCGGCAGCGCCTGGATGCGCCGGCGCCACGTCGCTCCCGCCTAGCTGTCGCCCTCGTCGCGCTCTGTGCGTTCGTCGGGGTGGTGGCGGTAGGCCGCCTCGCGGACGGCCTCGTCGCTCTCGGTGAGCGAGCCGAGTGCCGAGGCCGCCGTTGCGATCGTCGCCGCGAGCCAGCCGAGCTTGAGATAGTCGCCGACCGCCGGTGAGTGCCCGACGCTGGCGCGATACACGGTCGGCGGGATGAGGCCCGCGCTACCCACGACACTGAGCGCGAGCAGGCCGGCGTACAGGCTGAGGACCGCGAGCCCCAAAGTCGCGGACGTCGTGAGGTTGAAGAGGACGACGGCTTCGCGATCGTCCGGGCCAGACGCCCGCTCCCATAAGCCGTGTGCCAGCACCAAGACCACGCACAACGTGGTGACCGACGCCGCTGCGAGGAGAGCGAGACGCGACCACGCCATCCCGTGAGAGAGCATCCACATGCTGGAGGAGCTCATCGCGTAAGCGGCGGTCCCGAGTGATACCGCGAGCGCGATTGACAGGCGCGCGATGACGCGCGCCGGCTGGTTCGCGCGGACCATGCCGATCAGCAGCCGCAGGTTGCCCCGCAGCGTGGCGCCGACGAACGCGATCGTGCCGTCCTCATCCGCGCGGGTGCGCCCGAGCGGCGACCGCAACTCGTCGAGGCGCTGGCGCATCCGATGCGCGCGTCGCGGCCGGCCCGCGTCGCTGCCGCGGCCGACGTCTTCGCTGAGCAGCCCCTCCACCAGGTTGAGCACGGCCCGGATCGCGCGCCGAGGGACCGAGCGCGCGCCGAGCGCGGGGACCGACAGCAGTCCCACCCTGTACATCGCGCTCGCGTGGGCGATGACGGGGCGCCGGTTCGCCCGCAGCGGGAGATCGGTCAGCCCGACGGCGAGGTCCCACCCCTCCTGCTGCATCCGCCTCCGAACTGACCGCTTGAGCGCCTCGGTGGTCGGGGTCATGTCCGCGCGCTCCGCGCCCCCTACCCGCACCTGCCAGTTCACATCACCCAGTCGGGCCCCCAGCTCGCCCGGCAACTCAGCGGCGATCTGCTCGGCAAGCTCGCGCGCCACCCCGCTCGGCGCCACCAGACCCAGCACAACTGCGCCGTTGCGGCGTGCTCTGCTCATGCCACACCCACTACCCCCGCTTCCGCCCTCATGCGCTTTTCGCGTCTTCCGCGGCGCGACTGCGCCGGACTGGCCGGCCTCGCGTTGAGCACCTTGGTGAGGAGGGGGCGAGTTCTTGGAACTGATTCAGGAACTGACCCCAAGGGCTAGTTCCAAGAACGTCGGGTGGCGCTTTCCTTAGCAGGATCCGGCCGCGATCGGCCACCCGTATCCCCACGCGTTAAGGTTCGATCGCTGTCGAACAACGGTCCCCTTCTGCTTGCACGGAAAGCGGGAGTCGCTGCCGGAGGCGGCAGGGTGTTGCTGTTAGGCAACAAGCGGCGCCCACTTCATGCGAAAGGGGGGGTGTCCTAGGGTTGCGTGGGTGACCGACCGCGTTGACTTAGCCGATTGGCATCGAGCCTACGTCGAGAGCTACAACCGCGTTGCCGGGATGCTGATGGGCATTCGGCGCCGCGGGGAACGCGACAACGCATGCCTAAAGGTCCTCGTCAACGCGGCCACTTCGCTGACCTCCAGCGCGCCCGAAGCGATCGGCGCGCCGTCCGCCGCCCGGGCGACTTCGCTGGCCGAGGTCGCTGGGGCCGCTTGGGCAGCACGGGAGGTCATTTCCCGCGGGAATGTCAATGTCGACTGGAGTCCGGACTCGGGGTTTGTTGCCCGGCTCGCGCAGCGATCGGCGGCGTGGGGTGGGCAACTCGCCCCGGCCCTGATGGCGGCCTCCGACGGTGAGATGAAGACGCTGCTGTACGAGGGCGCTGTGCCCGAGCTCGAAGCCGCCGTGGAGGCTGGTAGGCACGCCGATGCTGCTTGGCTGGTGCAGCCCGCCTTTAAGATCGACAACGCCGGCGCCTTCCTCGCCGAACTCAACGCAGCGGGCCGTCCCCGTCCGCCCGCAGTGCACGAAGCCCGCGCAAGGACCCTCGACGCGCAGATCGCGACCGCCGTCCCGCATTCGAGCGCGCACATCAGCGCTCACGCGTTCGCCGTCCACGACCTAACGGGGATCTACGGCCCCGGCGAGGAATCGGTCCGCAAGACAATGCTGGGCTTCGTCGCCACTAATCCGCCTGGCGACCGGGCGACGCTGCAGGCGTCGAAAGTCGCGGCCCTGCTGTCCGACGCGCTGGGCCAGCGGGCGAGGATGGCTCTCCTCGACCACATCCTCATTCTGCTCGGCCCCAGCGACGGCGACCCCGCCGTCCGCACGGCCCTCGCGCGCGACAGCGCCCTGGTCCTCCTCATGCTCGAAGTCCCCGCGGTCGAGCCTGACGACCGGACTGATGTTTCGATGTCCACGGCAGGCACGGACACAACGTCCAGATCACGATCGCCCGAGACACCCTTCAACGGTGGCGATGCGACTAACGACACCAACCAGCGTGGCACCGACGCGATTGCCGAGATCGCCGCAGAGGCCGAACGCACCATCCTCGCCGCCGCCGCCGAGCGCCAAGCTCGCTACCAACGAACCGTTGATGCCGGTTCTCTAGCCGGCGCGCTCGCGATCGTCCGCGACGCCGCCGCCGCCGACGATCACGAGCAAGCCTGGGCGTTGCTGCAGGACATAGCAAGCCGGCACCGCGACGCCGACCCAGCCGACCTGGTTACCGTCGCTCAAGACGTCCTGGGCCCAGTACCCCTCGACAGCGACGCAGACTTTGATGGGCCGGGGGCGGGGTGCTTCACCGTTCTGTCGCCAGTCCCGGCCCAGGCCGCCGCAGCCATTGCCCGCGTGGCCCCTCGGCTGCTCAACGTCGACGACCGCGGCATCGAGCACCCTGACAGCGACGCCGCAGGCGCCTCCGGCGCCTACACGCCCAACTACCTCCACGACATCCGCTGGTGCGACCGAGCCGCGCAGGTGGCGCTCGACACCAAAGGCGCGATTTCGGCGCCGATGGGCCGCACCATGGTCGCCATCCTCACCGACGCTCTCGTCGATGACCGCGTACCCGCGCTCATCACCGGCTGGATCCCCACCCTTGATGACGCGATGGCTCGCTGGGACGGCGAGCGCTGACCCTGCACGGCCCGTCGGACCACCAATTCCGTATCGCGCGAGACGGAGCAGTCAGTGCTCGCGCACGGTGCGGCTACCGCTTTAGAAGAAGCGCTGTATGGAAAGCGGCCGGCGCGAGGTGATCCCTGGCTAGAGCTGCGCCTCCAGTTCGCGAACGGTGTCGAGCAACCTGCGGAGGGCTCGCGCGCGAACCTCGCGCGCCAACACGTCCAGCAGCTCACGGTCAAGCCTGATCGTCACCAGGTCGCCGTCGAACTCCACCACCCTCCACGCGTCGCGCAGCCAGTTCAGCTCGGCGTAATCGGATCCCGCACGGAGCGCTTCTCGCTCCGCCGGCTTGATCACCAGATCACGAAGCTCCTCCCAGGTCTGGCGCGGAAGCTGGACCGGGACCCATCGTCGCGAACTCACGCCTCGACCGTAGGACGCGACCGGGATGCGGCTGTCTCAGACGTCCTCGCTCGTTTTGGCACGCGCCCGGGCCGCTGCCTCTTCGAGCAGGATCTCGGCAGGGACACCTGCCTGGCGGCACAACCGTTCGAGCTCGCGCCTCGCGGCTGGGGCAGCTACGACCTGGTCGGCAAGCTCGACGGCGCGCTGGCTGCGACTCATGCGACCAGGCGCGACCCGCACCGTGATCTCGGCGACGAACGGCTCGGTGCGCGGCTTGATGTTCAGCGCAGCGATCAGCGCATAGTCGAGATCGCGCCCGTCGAGCTGGAGAGCGCTCCAGACCAGGAGCGCGGGACCCAGCTCGCCCCTCAGCGTCACGGCCGTCCCGGGCGGAGGCGGCGGCAGTGTCGCCGATCGGGCGACCAGCGGCGTGAACGCCGCGGCCGTGCGCCTGATGTGGTGCGGATCGGTCCGAGCCCATGCCCGTCGCACGGTGGACAGTCCGAACGAGCGCCAGCGTCGTGCCCGCCACCACAGCGACCGGTGGTAGCGCCCGGCGGCGGAACGCAGCTCGCGCGCCAGCGGCACTGGGAAGTGCAGCAACCGCAGCCCTGTCGGCGGCGGCGGCGGCGGGGGCACGCCTGCCTCGCGACGCCGCGGGGTGTCTCTGCCGGTCACGCAGCCACCCTCCCATGCGCCCTCGCATCCGGCAACGTGCGCCAGAAAGCGATGTGGAGCCGGCTCGCGACCTCACCCGTCGCGCTGGTGCCGTGTGCTCAGCCCTGCTCGTGCGGGTAGCGGGTGAAGATCGTTTCGAGCGCGGGCGTGATGCCGTCGAGTGAAAGTGTTGGTTCGGCGACTTGAAGCGCGAGCGCGTAAAGCGCCGGAGAGAGCGTGAACGCCATCGGCGTGCTGGGATCGCCCTCGCTCAGGATCACGTCCTGGTGGCCCGGCTGTGGGCTGTTGTGCACGAACGACTCGATCGAGTGCGGGGCTGCATGCGCGAACTGTGATTGCGCGCGGTAGACGTAGCGGTACATGCCACGGAAGCTCCGGGGGCTGGCCGGGTCGGGCTCGATCGCGTCGAGCTGCTGGGCCCAGTGCTGATCGGCGTGCTCTGCGCGGCGCGCGAGGCTGTCCGGCATCGCGTCGCCGGCGGCGAGCTGGCGCTTGAAGTCCTCGCGCGTGTCTTCGTACAACAGCGGCTCTGCGCCGACCGAGCGCACGTCGTTGTCCGCCTTCAGCCTCTGGCGGCGGTCCCAGCGCACCCACGCGCGGGCGTTTTCCTCGGGGTCGATTGCGACCCAGGCGAAGGTGACGACCTCCTCGTAAAGCGCGCGGGCGAGCACCGCGGCGTCGGCGTTCCGGCGCCGCGGGAAGAGCGACATCACGGATTCGAGCGTGCCGCTCGCGCGGGCGATCATCGCGTAGCCGGTGACGGGCCAGTCACCGTGGCGGTTACCACTCTCGACCGTCGCCGGCAGGAAGCGGCGCGTGAGCTCGCCGAGCGCCCGGGCCTGCTTGCGGGCGGCCGTGATCTGGGCGATCGTCGCGGGATCCCAGAGTTCCATCCGAGGCCTAGCGCCTTTGGCGGTAGCGGTCGGCGAGCTTGCCGAGCGCGAGCGCGAGCGAGGCGACGCCGTTGAGGATGCCGATCAGCACGGCGGCGGTGCCGAGGTCCACAGCCCCTCCTACGCGGCGTCGCTGATCGCGACGATCCGCCGGCCGTCGAGGAGGCGCCCGTCCGGATAGCGCCGCTCGATCTCGGCGGCGCGTGCACGATCGCGCACGAGGCCGAGGTTGTGGAGCGCGAAGAAGAAGTAGTCGTCCTCGCGCAGGTTGTCCTGCGCCTGGGTCTTGGTGTTGTAGATCGTGCTGGTGCTGACGCCCCGCTGCGCGGCGATCTGCTCGACGGGGAGCTCGGCGTAGAAGTAGCTCTCGACGAACTCGCGCTGGCGGCGCGGCAGCCGCCCGATCGCGTCCTGGCAGATCGTTCGGATCATGCTGTTCTCGTAGTAGCTGTCGCTGATCTCGAACACGCTGCGCAGCCCGACGCGCGCTCGCCAGGCCTTGAAGCCGCCTTCTTCTCGCATCGCGGGCGCGGCCGCGTTCTCGAAGCCGGCCAGGTAGTTCTGCAGCGCGACGGCCTCGGCTGCCGTGCCGGCGGTCGTCTCGATCTCGGGCAGCTCGCCGTGTAGATGGTTGAGCGTGCGGTGCGCGATCGCCTCGCGCAGCCAGGGGAAGAAAGCGCGTGGGGCCGGGACGGGGTAGCGGTACAGCGCCTCAAGCGTCGCGGCGCGGGTGACGTCGAACAGCGCCTGCTGCTCGATCTCGCGCAGCATGCGCGCTTCGGAGCGGCGGTGCCAGGTCGCCGCGGGAGCGGGCGGCCGGTCGAGGCTGCCGCGTGCGTTGACGAAGGCGCGGCTGACGCTGCGGCGCACCGGCTCGCAGACGATCAGCAGGAACACGAGCTTCGCGGTGTGGCTGTGCGGGTCCTTGCGGATGGCCGCGATCAGCGGCTCAAGGAAGCGCTGCTTCTGCTCCGGCGGCGCCATCGCGTCGAGCCAGCGCCACTCGTCGAGCAGCTCCACGATCAGCTCGCCGTACGGCAGCCGCGCCATGTCCGTGTACTCCCGGATCAGCACCTTCGTGGCGGCGTCGTGCGGCTCGAACGCCGGCGTGCGATAGGGCACCCGGTCGTCTTGGCGGTCGTTCAGGTAAGGGTCACTGGACTGCTCCCAGCGGCGGCGAGCGACACGCTCGTCCCAGTCGGCGCTCCACTTCGTCTTCATCAAGCACTCCTTCTAGCGTCCGGACCGGCCGTTCCGGTCCTCTCACCAGACAGAGCAGCCCCGTCTCCTAGGGCTAACGCGCCACTTTTGCGCGGGTCCGAGCGCGGGAGCTCGCCGTTCCGAGCGGCGAGCGTCCGCCCCCGACGAGCACGAAAGCGACGCCACAGGGAAAAGTATTCATTATCGGCAGTGGCCGACCAGAAAACTATAGTTTTTCGGCCGTTACGGCCCAAAACGAGGATTGTCGGCCGCGAACAGCCAGAAAACGATACTTTTTTGGCCGCTGGGAGCCGAAAAAGTATACTTTCCCGAGTGAACGAGGCCGAACTAAGCCGCATGATGACCGCCGGCAACCGCTGGTGGCGTACTCCGCAGGGCTGGGAGCTTGACGATCCGGACCTGCGGCGCCTTCGCGACGCGCCCCTCCAGTACGAGCCGGATCCGCTGCACGACATCGTCCCCGATGGTCTGTACGTGTTGCGGGGACCACGCCGTGTCGGCAAGAGCGTTGAGATCAAGCGTGCGGTCGTGCGCCTGCTCAGCGCCGGAGTCGACAGCCGGCGGATCCTGCACTTCGCCTGCGATGGTCTGACTGCGGCTGATCTGCGCCGGCTCGTCCGCGTCGGCCGCGACCAGCTCACCCGTCAGGTCGCCGAGCCCCGCTACTGGTTCCTGGACGAGGTCACGGCGGTGCCGGAGTGGTTCACGGCGATCAAGTGGTTGCGCGACAACACCGGACTCGGGGAGGACTGCGTGGTCCTGACCGGCTCCTCGGCCCGCGATCTGGAGGAGGCGCGGAAGGAGCTCGCGCATCGACGTGGGCGCGCTGCGGATTCGGACCGGCTACTGATGCCGATGTCGTTCCGGTCGTTTGTTGCCGCGACCGGCCTCTCGGGCCTGCCCGACCCGCCGCCGATCAGGCCGGCCGACTTCCTCGGCCGCGAAGCAGAGGAGGCGGCCTACGAGTTGCAGCCGTGGCTGGATGACCTGGTCACATTGTGGGAGGTCTACTGTCGCGTCGGCGGCTTCCCACGCGCGGTCAGCGACTACGTGCACGGCGGCGAGGTCAGTCAGGTGTTCGCCAACGGCCTCTGGGATGTGATCCACGGCGACGCGCTCGCCAGCGCCAACTTCACCTCCACCCAGAGCCTCCACCTGATGCTGAAGCTCTCGAAGGACCTGACCAGTCCGGTCAACGTGTCCGCGGTCGCCACCGAGATCGGCGTCGGCAGCCACCACACCGCCGAGCGCAGGATCCAGAATCTGATCGAGTCCTACCTCGCGTGGCCCTGCCACCAGCTCGGCGATCACTGGATGCCGAACCTCAGCGCCCGCGCCAAGGTCTATTTCACCGACCCGCTGCTCGCCCGCATGGCCCACCTGCGAGCCGATCACCTGCCCGAGCCCGACACCTCGAAGATCTCCGAGCAGCAGCTCGGTGCCGCCCTGCTGCGGCAGGTCGCGGCCGGCGATCCCGAGCACTACGCGGACTTCACCCACGTCATGTACGCCAGGACGAGCACCAGCGCCGAGGTCGATTTCTGCGGCCGCTCGCTCAGCCCGGTCGCCTTTGAGGGCAAGTACTCGGACACCAAGCTCGCCCGGGAATCTCAGACGATGCGCACGATGTTCAACGGCGGGGTGCTCGCCACGCGCGCCGTGGTGCAGGAAGTCAACGGCGCCCGCGCGCTGCCGGCAGCGTTCGTCGCTTACCTGCTCGCCCGCTAGCGCCGCGGGGCGCGCGGAGTCCAGCCGCTGTAGGTGCGCAGCTCACGCCACTGCTCGCGCAACCGGCTGAGCGGCACGAGCTCGCCGTGGCGCTCGACCTTCCAGTAGGACCAGCCGCCGCCGTCCGTTCGACTGCCCCGCACTAGCGCACGCGCCTCCGAAAGCGTCAGCGCGGTCCCGAGCCCGGCGACCGTGATCACCGCGTCGGTGTCGAAGGTGGCGGTGTAGCGCTGCCCCTCGTGCGTGGCGACAAGCGTCTCGTCGGAGTCGAGCAGCCCAACCTCGGCGAGATCGCTCACCCAGGGCCGCGGCCCACGGTAGGGGCGAGCGGGCGGCCCTGTGCTGACTGTGCGGGTTGGTGCGGCCGCGGCGCGGCGGAGCGCAGGGCCGATCTCGAACGTCCTCGCCGGGTAATGATCATCATGGTCGAGCTCGGCGGCCCGCTCGTGATCGTGATCGACGGCATCGGCGCGATCGTGATCGGCGTGATCGTGGTGATGATCATCGTCGCGCTGGCGATCTCGCCGCACCTCCTCCTCTTGCTGCTGTTGTTGTTGTTGTTCTTGCTGCTGCACGTGCTGCGTCTTCCCTTGTTCGCGGTTGAGCTTGATCGCCTCCGCCTTCAGTTCGGAGAAGCGCCCGACGCGCTGGATGGTCGACAGGCCGGGCCATTCGCCGCCGCGCTGCCAGGCCTGGAATTCGCGCACACCGCGCTTGGCGCTGGCAGGCTGCTCGCGGTCGAACGCCCGCAGCGCCTCGATCGCCCGCTCGCGCGTGATCTCGCTGGCGGGCGGCCGCCACGACGGCTTGGGCGCGCCGGGCACTCCCTCGACAGGCACCTGAAAGTCCGGCCGCCGTCGCCGCCCGGCGCTTCGCGGGTGCGCCTCCGGGACGGGCAGCCCCGCGTCTGCGAGCAGCGCTCCGGCGGTCTTGAGCTGCCCGGCCCAGGAACCGCCGTGTTTCTTGTCGGCGAGCTGGAAGCCGCATTCGCGCGCGAACAGCGCGAGTGTCCTGTAGGAGGGGAAACGGTCGTTGACGGCAGCGAAGATCGCTGCCGCCTCCGCACAGCCGACGCTGTCGGCCGCGAACAGCGTGGTCCGCCGCGAGGGCGCCCGCTTCGCCGGGACCGCCAGGCCGGCGACCTTCAGCGCGCCCTGCCAGTCGCCGCAGATCCGCTCGACCTGCCCAACGGTCGGCAGCAGCTCAGCGATCTCCCCTCGCCCGTTGCGGCGCTCGCGTGCAAGTAGGCGCTCGCGGGCCTGCGCGTAGACGGCCGGACTGAGCTCGCCGACCTCTTCCGCCCGAGCGACGCGGTTGAGCGCGAAGAAGACGTGCCGCTCGTCGAGCCAGGGCGCCTCCTCCTCTCGCGTGGCGGCCGTGATCAGCGGTGTGCGCTTGTCCGGCTCGCGCAGCGCCAGCTCCACGATCTCCCGCCAGGCGAGCCGCAGCGGCCGCTTGCGATTGAAGCGCATCAGCGTCGCGTTCGCGGTCGGTGCGTCGGGATACGGGGAGCCCGCGATCGCCGCGTTGTAGGCGCGCGTCGAGACCGAGGCGGGATCGCCCGGGTCGGCCACACGAGCGACCGCCCCGAGCACGTCGAGCAGACTGTCGAGGCTGTAGCGCCTGCGCGGCGCGGGCGCGGTCGCTGTCATCGAGCGACCGTAGGCACGGACCGGGATCGCGCGGCCATGGCCATCGTCAACGTGTTCATGGCCGTGAGATCGACCGGCGCGCGGCTGGCCTGAGCCGAGGGTGAAAGGCGGCCAGCCGCCGGGCGGCCTGACCGTTACGCTCGCGCGATGCCGGCGCGTCGTGACGAGCAGTCGAGACAGGAGACGCGGCTGGCGGTCGCGCGGGTCTTCCGTGAGGTGACGCAGGCCGATCTGGCCGAGGCGATCGGGATCTCCCTGACTGCCTACCGGGCGCTTGAGCGCGGGCAGACGCAGAACCCGCCGCTGCGCTGGCTCGTGAACGCCGGGATCGCGCTCGGGATCGACTGGGAGGAGCTCGTCGACGACGACTGGCGCGAGTGGCTCCCGCTGAACGAACGCCGAGCCAAGCCACCGCGGCGCGACGGGCTCTGGCACACGGCGCCGTGGTCGGAGGTCGGGCAATCGGCCGAATGGGGCGGTCGCGACGCGGAGCAGGCGGCGCTCGGGAAGTTGCTCGCGGAGCGTGCGAGGCGCCGTCGGCGGCGCTCATCGGGCTGACGGGCTTCTACCCTATTTGGGGGACAAACATACGTTCGTAATCCGTAGTAGACTGGCATCGTGCCGACGATGGCTGTGCTTGCGACCGGGATCAGTGCAGACAGCACTCTCCCGGCATGGCACGGAAGCCCAGGACCAAGCGCAAGCCGCCCGCGACCGCCGGCGGCCGCGTGCCGGGGTTCGGCGTGAAGCGGATCCCGCGCTCCCAGCCCGCCTACGCGCTGCCCGACGCGACCCGTTTCGCGCGCGACCCGCATCTGAAGGAGGCCGTCCGCTTCCTACGGCTGCTGAAGCAGTTCCCCCACTGGGTGGGCGAGCTCGATGAGCGCACCCGGCCGACCTACTGCGGCCGCGGGCGCAGGCCGCGCCCGGGCTCTTGGGCGCTGCTCTACATCGCTTTCATGCTCGCCGACACGCCCGACATCCAGCCGTGGTACACGTCGATCGAAGCAAACAGCGCGCTGTGGGCCGAAGCCGGCTTCGACGGTCCGGTCCCCTACTCGACCGTGCACCACCACTTCTGCCGACTTGAGCAGCAGCGCTACGTGTCCGCGTTCGAGGAGCTCGCGGCGAAGGTGATCCGCAACGCGATGGCCAAGGACAAGCGCGTCGCGCGCCACCTGCACGTCGACGGCACCGGCTACCAGACTCACGCCGCGCTCGTGCACTGCTGCCCCGACAAGCAGCGCTGCCGAGAGCTGCGGGGCCACCACCCGAGGGTGCTGCGCAAGGCCTTCGACGAGACGATCAACGCGCAACGCCACGACGACGCCGCGAAGCCCGAGGACGCCATCCCGGATGTGCCGACCAACGGTCTGCGCCGGGTGCCCGACGAGATCCCCTCCCGCCACGGCTGGGACGTCGAGAACTACAGCTACTGGATCCAGGACGGGCACCTCTACCGTTCGCGCGACAAGACCGCGGGCGCACGCTTCTACGGACACCGCAAGCGCTCGAAGCGCTTCTGGTTCGGCGGCACCTCGATGCCCGCGATCGACGACTACACGGAGCTGCCCGTCGCTACCCACCAATTCCGAGCCGACCGCAACGAGCACACCGAGTACCCCGAGCTCCACCGCAAGATCGTCAACACGATCGAGACCGAGCCGGTCTCGATCACGGTCGACCGCGGGCTCGCCTTCCGCGCGATCTTCGAGCACAACACCCGGCGCGGCGTGATGACCTTCGCGCCCGAGCGCGCACCCGCGGCGGGCAAGAGCTACGTCGACCTTCGCTGCGACGAGTTCGACGAGCACGGCATGCCCCGCTGCAAACACTGCGGCGGCGAAACCGACGTCAAGGGCAGCGGACTCGGCTTCTACATCACCGGCGCGGGCGACCCGCGCATCCGCTTCCGCTGCCGCCACCGCCACCTCGGCGCAGCCTGCGCCAGCAAGCAGTCGATCTCGTGCTCGAAGGAGTGGCGACTGCTGCTCCCGATCAGCAAGTTCGACGAGGTCGGCCACGAGCTGTTGCACATCCACAAGAACAAGGAAGCCGTGCACGACCACAACCGCGACCGCCACCAGGTCGCCGGCAACTCGCTGCACAGCCGCCCAAAGCGAGCCGGCCTACCGGTCCAGCAACTGCGCGCCGCCGCCTCGATGGCGATCGACTGGCTGCGCATCAGCTTCCAGCGCGGTTGGCTCGCCGTCGGTCACGTCCGCCGCGTCATGACTGAGCCGCGGCCGCGCAAGGTCGTCGGCGAGACCGCCGTCGACCGGCTCATCCGCACCCGCCGCATGCGCGGCCTGATGCTCCCCTACGGCGCTGCCGCCGAGCGCGTGAAGCTCGCACGTGAAGGACCCTGGGCTCCCGTCACGGATCCCGACCCAGCGCCGTTCTAGCGCCCCGGGTAGCCCAGAAGAAGAAGTAGAAGAAGTACCCGGAAGCCGCCGGCGCCGATCAGGCACGGCGGCTTTCGGCTTTTCAGGGCCGACTACTTCTCTCGCACCCAACAGCGACTGCGCCGAACCGGCCGGCTTCGCGTTGAGCACCTTCGTGAGGAGGGAGGCGAGCTCTCCGAACGAGTTCTTGGAACTGATTCAGGAACTGACCCCAAGCCGACTATCGGACTCGAACCGATGACCCCCTCCTTACCATGGAGGGCTGACCTGAGAGCGGGGCCTTGCCCGCCTAGTTTCGTCCTCCAACCGACGTACTGCGCTTCCCTTCGTCGGACTCAGTTTCCCGCTCCGATGTGCCCAAATTGTGTCCGGCGCGAAGCGCTGACACGGCTTGCCCCAAGCCGCTCCCGGAGTCAGCGCGATCCGCTCGGTCCCGAACTGATCTGTTACGGGCACCCAATCACTCAGGCGCCGTGGCCGGACGGCAGAGTGGGGTTGGCTCGTCAGGCGCGGGCGCCGGTTTCCGACACCACTCCCACCGCCTCCGCCTCGGGCACCGCCTCCACATGGAGCCGGC
Source organism: Thermoleophilaceae bacterium (assembly GCA_036378175.1). Taxonomy (GTDB): domain Bacteria; phylum Actinomycetota; class Thermoleophilia; order Solirubrobacterales; family Thermoleophilaceae; genus JAICJR01. The sequence continues at coordinate 1,288 of DASUWY010000001.1, read as the reverse complement.
CCTCGCGCAGGTCAACCCGCACGCGGTGGCCGGGCTCGATATCGCCCGCCAGCAGCCGTTCCGACAGCTCGTCCTCCAACAGCCGCTGGATGGCTCTCCGCAGCGGGCGCGCCCCGTACTCTGGGTCGAACCCGGCGTTCGCGAGGTACTGGACGGCCTCGTCCGACACCTCCAGTTCCACGCCCTGGGCATGCATTCGCCGCGCGACCCGGCCGAGCAGCAGCCGCGTGATCTGCATCAGCTGATCTCGGTCAAGGGCGCGGAACACGATGATCTCGTCGATCCGGTTGAGCAGCTCGGGCCTGAAGCTCTGGCGTAGCGTTTCCATCAGCTCGTCCTTCAGCGCCTCGAACGGCTCGTTACGCCGCGCGTGCGCCTGGATGCGCTCGGCCCCCAGGTTCGAGGTCATGATGACGACTGTGTGTCGGAAGTCGACGGTGCGGCCCTGGCCGTCTGTGAGGCGTCCGTCATCGAGCAGCTGCAGGAGGATGTTGAAGACGTCGGGATGCGCCTTCTCGATCTCGTCGAGCAGCAGCACCGAGTAGGGGCGCCGGCGCACGGTTTCGGTGAGCTGACCGGCATCCTCGTAGCCGACGTAGCCCGGGGGCGCGCCGACTAGGCGCGACACGGTGTGGCGCTCCTGGAACTCGCTCATGTCGAACCGGACCATCGCGTCCTGGTCGCCGAACAGCGTCTCGGCGAGCGCCCGTGCGAGCTCGGTCTTGCCGACGCCGGTTGGCCCGAGGAAGAGGAACGAGCCGACCGGCCGGTTCGGATCGCCGAGCCCGGCGCGCGCGCGCCGGACCGCGCGGGCAACCGCCCCGACGGCCTCGTCCTGTCCGACCACGCGCTCGTGGATCTGCGCCTCGAGGCCGAGCAGCCGCTCGCGCTCCTCCTGGGTCAGCTGTGAGACCGGGATCCCGGTCCGGCGCGACACGACCTCGGCGACGTCGTCGGCGAGCACCTCGGCGGCACGCTCGCGTCCGCCGGAGCGGCTCTCGTCCAGCCCCTCGCGTAGCCCCTCGATCTCCCCCTTCAGCGTGTTCGCACGCTCGTAGTCCTCCGCCGCGACGGCCTGATCGCGCTCACGCTCGTTGCGCGCCATGTCCTCCTCGAGTGCACGGCGGTCCGCCGGCTTGGTCTTCGCGCGGAGACGCACCCGCGCCGCCGCCTGGTCGATGAGGTCGATCGCCTTGTCCGGGAGGAAGCGGTCCGTGATGTAACGGTCGGACAGCTCCGCCGCAGCGACCAGGGCCTCCGGGCTGATCCGCACGCGGTGGTACGCCTC